>JAEUIK010000047.1 GCA_016793185.1 Planctomycetaceae bacterium
AAACTGGATGGTCTGGACCGATTGTGCCGATTTTGCCGGGAACCTCATGGCGTTTCGCGTCGAACTCGAAATCTTCCGCGGGCCGCTCGACCTGCTGCTCTATCTCGTGCGCAAGCACGAGCTCGACGTGACCGACATTCCCATCGCGCTGGTCACCGAGCAGTACCTGCAGTACCTCGAAGTCCTCGAGGCGCTCGATGTCGACGGGGTGGGCGACTTTCTCGAGATGGCCAGCACCCTGGTCGAAATCAAGTCGCGGATGGTGTTGCCGCGCGGCGGGGAAGAGCAGGAAGAACTCGACGACCCGCGGCAGGACCTGGTGCGGCAACTGCTCGAATACAAGAAATACAAAGACGCGGCCAGCATGCTCGAGGAGCGGAGCCGGAGCTGGCACGATCGCTTCGCCCGGCTCGCTCACGATCCACCGCCGCTCGCGCCTGCCGCCGCCGAGCAGCCGATCCGCGAGGTGGAACTGTGGGACCTGGTCGGCGCGTTCAACCGCGTCGTCCGCGAGCGCCAGCTCTCGCGCGGGCCGAATATCGTCTACGACGATACACCGATCCACGTCTACATGGAGCGCATCCATCAGCGCCTGGTCGCGAGCGGCCAGCTCGCGCTCAGCGAGATCTTCGTCACCGGCCAGCACAAATCGAGCCTGGTGGGTATGTTCCTGGCCGTGCTCGAGCTGGTGCGCCACCAGAATATCCGCACGCAGCAAGACCAGCTTTTCGGCGAAGTCTGGCTGTTGCCCCCCGACGAGTCGGCCCCGCCGCCGGAATCCATCGCGGTGGTCGACAACTACGATGGCTCCGCACGCGTGGCAGACGGCGTGAACGCGACTTCGCCACAACCGCCGGCTAAGGAATCGAGCTCCGGGCCGGAACCGGCACCGAGCGCGGAGGCCAAACCGCGGAAGAAGAAGCGCGGCAAACCGAAGTAGGCGACCTTCCCCTCAGCAGTTCCCCCGATGGCCGCGACAAGTCGGGGGGGCCGCGTCAATTTTGCTCGAACTTCCCCCCCCGCCCCGTTGTCCAAATGGACGACCCGCCTACACTGTAAGTTCGCGCTTGATTACCGTCCCTGCGTCCGTTGCCGCTCCATGATCAACAATCTGCCCGTCAAGACCCTGCTCCACAAATGCTACACGATCGAGGGCTACTCGCGCGCGGCCGTGCAAACCTACTGGCGCATTCCCGAGCTGAAGCTCGGGTTCGATCTGGGTGGACAACCCTGGTCGTTCATGGGGACCGAGACCTGGTTCATTTCGCACGCCCATCTCGATCACATCGCTTCGCTGCCGGTGTATGTCGCGCGGCGGCGGATGATGAAGATGGAGCCGCCGACGATCTATCTGCCCGAGCATGCCGTGGAGGATGCGCTGCGGATCCTCAAGCTGTTTCAGCGCCTCGATCGAGGAAGGATGCCGTGCCAGTTGATCGGCATCAAGCCGGGCGACGAAATCGAACTCTCGCGCGAGCATGTCGTGACGATCTCAGCCACGTGCCACACGGTGCCGAGCCTGGGCTTTGTCGTCTGGGAGCGGCGCCGCAAGCTCAAGCCCGAGTTTCAGGGACTGCCGGGCGAAAAGATCCGCGACCTGCGGCTCTCGGGGACCGACGTCACGGCCGAGACGCGAATTCCGCTGGTCGGCTACCTGGGAGACAGCTCGCCGGCCGGGCTCGATGCCTGCCCCGCCTTTTACGAAGCGCAGATCCTCATCATGGAACTGACGTTCGTCGCCCCCGGGCACCGGCGCGAGCGGATCCACAAGTTCGGCCACATGCACCTCGACGATCTGCTCGAGCGACGCAACCGCTTTCAGAACGAGGTCGTCATTGCCTCGCACTTCAGCACCCGCTACCACAGCAAGCAGATCCAAAGCTGCGTGACGCGCGCGCTTCCGGACATGCTCGAGAACCGGCTGCACCTCTGGCTGTAGGCGGGCCGGGCTGGCGAGACAATCGGGAAGCTGATTTCGCAACTCGCGCGGCGGCGTGCGCACGACCCTCGCCCCGGTACTCCGGGGAGAGGGCAGGGTGAGGGGCCGGCCCCGCTGGCGACGCTCCAATCGGGTTGTCGAGCGAGTGCCAACCGACGCACTCCGCCCCTCATCCGGCCTGGCGGCCACCTTCTCCCCGCGAGGCGGGGAGAAGGGTTTGGTGCGCCGGTGCGATGCTGCCGGCAAGACTAGCCCGCCGGCTTCCGCGGCTGAATCCGGGCCTAATCCTTCAGCTCGAGCAGTTTGACGTTCTTGAACCAGCATTTGTGGCCGTGGTCCTGGAAGCCCAGATAGCCACTGCGGGGGAGATCCTTGATGGCGACGCCGAACTTGTGGCGCGAGCCGTCGGGGCGCTTCCCTTTTTCCGGGTAGTCGTCGCAGTTCATCGTGGCGACTTCTTCGCCGTTGACAACGACTGTGATCAGGGGTCCTTTGCACGTCAGCTCGACGTGGTTCCACTCGTTCGTCCCCTTGTTCATGTTCTTCTGGGGGGGAACGAGATCGTAGATCGCGCCAAAGTCATGCAAGCCGGTTTCCTTGCTGTTGTAGACCTGCACCTCGAACCCGCTGTAAACGGGATTCTTGAGATTGCCAACGCGAAAGAAGATGCCCGAGTTGCACTCTTCGTCCGACATCTTCACGTCGCAGGTGAGCTTGAAATCGCCGAAGGGCTTTTCGTAGGCGATGATGTAGCCCCCCGACTTGTGCGGCAGCAGGCTCCCATCTTCGACCGGCGTGGCGACCTCTTTGCCGGTGTTGCATTTCCAGCCGGTCGTGTCTTTGCCGTTGAAGAGCAGTTGCCAGCCGGCGGCCTTTTCCTCCGGCGTGAGCTCATTGTCGGCGGCATGCAACGCGGAAGCAGACAGCAGGCACACCAGGCAGAACGTGAGCGGCCAACCGAACAGCGAACAACGCATGATGAATAATCCTTGTAGGCGAACTCTCAAGTGGAAAGATCGGACGAGAACCGGCGCGGGCGATCGGAGTCGTCCCGCTTACATCCCAGCCCCCTTCGTCGTCGTCTTCACCCGGCAGAGGTACATGTCGGCCATGATGTAGAGCGTGCTGCCGTCGTCGCCGAAGCAGCAGTTGCCGGTCGCTTCGCCGGTGAGGATCGTGCCGAGATGCTTGCCGTCGGGCGAAAAGATCAGCACGCCGCCGGGGCCGGTGGCGAAGACGTTGCCCGCCGCATCGACCTTCATCCCGTCGGGCAGGCCTTTGAACTTGCCGACGCGATCGGTCGCATCGAAGAAGAGCGCGCCCTCGCCAAGCGTACCATCTGCGTGGACGGGAAACTTGCGCCAGATGGCCGACTTCGGATCCGACTGCGCGACGTACAAGAACTTTTCGTCGGGCGAGAAGGCAATGCCATTCGGGAAGGTCATCACCTGCGTCAGCAACGTGACCGTCTTGTCGGGCGCGACGCGGTACACGCCGTTGAAGGGGATCTCCTTGGCGGGGTCGTCGTTCAGCTTCAACAGCCCGTACGGAGGATCGGTGAAGTACAGGTCGCCGTTCGATTTGTAGGCGCCGTCGTTCGGGCTGTTGAAGCGCTTGCCGTCGTAGTTGCCCGCCAGGGTGTCGAACTTCCCTTGTTCTCCCATCCGCGCGACGCGCCGGTCGCCATGCTGGCAGAGGACGAGCTTGCCGGTGCCGGGCTCAAGCAACAGCCCATTCGAACCGGGCTCGCCGCCGCGCGGGGTCGATCCGGTGTAGCCGCTGGGCTTGAGGAACTGCCGCACGCCCTGCTTTTCGTTCCAGGCGAAAACGACGTTCTCGGGCACGTCCGAGAAGTACAGCTCCTTGGTCTTCGGATCCCAGACGGGGCCCTCCGACCAATTGAAGCCTTCGGCCAGCTTCTCGATCACCGCCTCGCGCGGGAGCAGCGCGTCGAGTCGCTCATCAAGGCGCTCGATCGAGCCGAGCGAGTCGACCTTGGCCGGATCGGCGGCGAAACCAGTAGCAGAGACCCACGCAGCAACCAGAAGGACCGTCAAGCGGACGGCGACGCCACCGGGTACAAGATTCATGCAACTACATCCCCCAAGCCGGCAAAGAGATCGGGCCCCCCAAATCACGCTTTTTGCGAGACTAACGGGGCATTTCGACAGTGTCAAATAACTCAGGCTGTCCGCGGGACTGGCTTGAGGTTCGCGCGCGCTAGCGGCAATGAGAACCTCTCCCGGCACTCCGGCGAGACGGGCTGGGCAGCGCTCCTTGACGACTCTCCACTCAACTTGAGCGGCCTCGCGCTTAGGACCCTCGCCCCGGTACTCCGGGGAGAGGGCAGGGTGAGGGGGCTTTGCCATACTGTCGACGTTCCAACGCTGCTGTTGATTCGACGCCAACCGGCGCTGCTGCCCCTCATCCGGCCTGACGGCCACCTTCTCCCCGCGAGGCGGGGAGAAGGGTATGCGGACCGCCGACAGCTAGATGATCTCCCGTGCCGCCAGTCGAGCGGGGCCCGCGGGATCGTGGGTCGGCAGATAGATGGTCGGCGTTCCGCGGGCGAACTCGCGAATCCGTTCCAGCGACGCGCGCGCCTCGGTCGCGCTGCGGGCAATGCCCGGGATGCGCCCGGCCAGCAGATCGGCCTGATTCTCGGTGGCATCGCCGGCAAACAGGATCGCTTGCGGGCCATCCCAGACAATCAATCCGGCGTGCCCCGTCGAATGCCCCTCGAGCGGCACCATCTGCACGTCTTCGTGCTTGGTGAGGGGATAGCTCTCCGAGAAGGGGCCGACGCCGGGGGGGTAATACTCCACCAGGCGGGGAGAGAACCAGCTCGGCCAGCGCCGTACGTTGGCGCCGCGGGGGCGACGGACCTGGGCCTCGAACTCGCGCCGCGACACCAGGATCTCGGCGTGCGGAAAGGCACCGATGCCATCGGCATGATCCGTATGCAGATGCGTCAGCACCACCCACCGCACATCCCGGGGACGCACTCCGAGTGCCTCGAGCTGAGCGCCGATCTCCTGCTCGGGGGCGATGTCGAAGCGAAAATTCTGCCGCAGGAACTGCTCGCTCACCGAGTCGCCGCGAAAGTAGTCGGGCTGGTTCACATCCGGGGATTGCCCCGTATCGACGACAATCAAGCCCTCGGGATGCTCGACCAGAAACGCGTAGATCGGCAGCGCCTCGCTCCAAGGCTCCGGCTCGAGGATCTCCGGGGGACGCGAGCTGTCGAAGCTCCGCCGCACCCGAGGAGGCAGACGCGCGGCAAGGCTGCCCATCAGGAGCGGAGTGATTTTCATGCCAAATGGCTCTGGTCGTCGAGAAGGGTCCGTGGCGCGACGTTCCCGGCCGACGTGCGGTCCCGCGGGGCCCCTCATCAGCTTCCAAATCATTGGTGGCAGGTCAAGGCGGGGGTAGGATAACCATCGCCGCGGCATACGCCTCGCGCGGAGGTGGAGCGCGGGGGTGCTGTGGGCTCGAGCGAACCGCGGGGTGCCAATCCTATGTCGCAGACCGAATCGGATTCACGTCCAGCCGACGCCTCCGCAAAGGGGCTTCCCCTGGTGCTCGCCACGCGCGACGAAGCGATCGGGATCCTGACGCTCAACGACCCGGCTCGACGCAACGTCCTCTCGGTGGCGATGCTCACGCAGTTGCTGGAGTGCCTCAAGGAGGCAGCCGGCGATTTGAACCTGAAGTGCCTGGTGATCGCCGCGAACGGGCCGGCATTTAGCGCGGGTCACGACCTGCGCGAAATCGTCGCCAGCACGCCGGACGAGCTGGAGCACCTGTTCGAACTCTGCACGCGCGTCATGGAGGCGATCCGCCTGGCGCCGCAACCGGTCATCGCTCAGGTGCAGGGGCTTGCCACGGCGGCGGGCTGCCAACTGGCAGCCACTTGCGACCTGGTGGTGGCCGCCGAAAAAGCCAGTTTCGCCACGCCCGGCGTCAAGATCGGCCTGTTCTGCTCAACCCCCGCCGTCGCGCTCTCGCGCGCCGTTCCAGCCAAGAAGGCGTTGGAAATGCTCTTCACCGGCGTGCCGATCTCGGCCGCCGAAGCCGAACGCTG
>JAEUIK010000167.1 GCA_016793185.1 Planctomycetaceae bacterium
GCCTCGTCAGCAGAATTCGTGGTTGAAATCTGGTTGAGGTAGTTGTCCAAGTTGGTGGTAGAGAGCGAGTTCGATCGTTTCATACTCGCGGAAGCCGTACGATTTTCTCATGGTCAGTTTGGCTTTGTTGTTAAAACCCTCGACAATGCCGGCTGAAATCGTTCCTTTGGCGCGGAACCAGCTCAACAACAACTCGTGATGTTTCCGCAGGCTGCGGGCCACCTTCTTGAGCGGCTCCAATCGCGAGCGCATCACCCGACCGCACCATTCGTCGAGGAACTTGCCGGCCCAGGCGGGCGACTGATATTCCCAGAAGCGTTGGAAGTCTTCGCGATGCAAGTAGGCCCGCACCGCACGCAGGTTGTATTTCAAGAGCTCGCGGAGCTTGACCGTCTGCCGGTCGGTAAGATTCTCGGGCCGCTTCAAGAGGCACCAGCGGGAATGCTTGAGCACCGGCTCGTAGCCGTCGTGCTTCATCCGCCGGGCTTCGCCGGCGCGGACCTGGTCGATGGCTTCGCCCAGTTGCTTCATGATGTGAAAGCGGTCGAGGACGTGGATGGCTCCGCCGGCCTGTTCGGCCAGCACCTGGAGATAGGGTTGCCACATGTCGCTGCACACATAGCGCAAGCCTTCGCAGAAATTCTCGCCCAACAACTCCAGCCCGTGCCGCAGGCTCTCTTCGGTCCGTTCGCGGCCGATCCACAGCAAGCGTCGGCAGCCGGCGTCGATCTGGTAGACGAGCGTCAGGTAGCGGTGGCCACGTCGCCACTGGATCTCGTCGACGCCGATGGCCGTGACCCCCTGCAAATCGCGATGGACCAGGCCCCACCGGACGGCGTAGCGCACCGAGTCGCGGACGTGCTCCCAGGTGGTGTGAAACACCGTGGCCACTTCCTGCCAGGAAAGCCGCCGGGCCCAGCCGGCCAGGAACCACTGGTAAGTGGTCGTCAGCCGGCTCTTGCCAGTCGACCAGGGAACGCGCTCCACCACGATGCCGCAGCGCGGACAGTTCACCCGCCGCAAGGCATACACCCACACCACGGCGATCTGCCACAGCGGCACGAACTCGAAGCGGCGTGGCCGAAGCCGATCGTAACCCGGCCGCCGCTGGCCACAGCCCGAGCACACCGGTCGGCCGTTGGCCCGGGGTTCGATCGGCACCTCGATGGTCGAGTGCGTCTCGTCGGCCCAGCGTGGCTCTCCATACACGAACGACTTGTGCCGCTCGACACGATTGAGGATAGTCTTGAGTTGCATCCTGTGCTGACTCCGGCGGATGAAGCGTTAGCAACTCCATCCCTACCGGCAATTCACACAGGATGCACTTGTTTGCCGACATCATTCGCCTCGCACGGACTCGCTGCACCCATCGGTCGCACGAAAACGGAACACAGAGAAAGGCTAGCCGGGGTCCAGGGGGAGGCAATGAGCCCCCTGGTCGACCGAGTGGATGACGCCGATCACTCCTCGACGCCCGCCGAGGGCGAAACGCGACGCGGATACCCTCAGAATTCACCCACAGATTCTGCTAAGGACCC
>JAEUIK010000191.1 GCA_016793185.1 Planctomycetaceae bacterium
CCCCAGCACGACCAAGCGGGCTGCCGCGTTGTCGCGCAATTGCCGCGTAGCGACCGCGAGCTCATCGATCATTTGCTGCGACATCGCATTCTTCGCATCGGGACGGTTGAGCGTCAGCCGTGCGACTCCATTCTCGGCGATCTCCAGTTCGATCGTTTCGAAATCACTCACAGGCGTACTCTCCCTCGATGGATTCGTTGCTCGCTGGCAGTCGCGGCGTGGCAGCTGGAGGCCGGCACAGTGGCGGCGTCGGCAACGGCCGCGCGGTCGCCGCGGCAGCCAGTCGTGCAGGTTCCGTTAGCCCAACAGCTTACAGCGACCGCACTGCGAAGCAATCGACCGCGGCCGAGAGAATTCGCTTGCAAGTTCCCCCCCATGTTTGGGATACTGATCGCCGGAAGTTGATGGGTCAGTCCTGTCTCCCCTGGGGAGGCGGCGAGTCGCTTCCAGCCCACCCGTTGATAACCCCGCCTGCATCGTTCGGTTGGAGTCCCGCTGGGGTTCGCTGGCCGTTCGTCCCGCTCGGAAAACTCGATGCTCCCAGCCGCCAGGGAGCGCGGATCGTGCATGAGGGAAGCCTGCATGAGTTCCGTCGATTGGATCGCCCGGCATTTTCGGCTCGTGCGCTGCGCCGGACTTGCCTGTCTGCTTGCCGGTTTGAACTCGGTGGTGTTTGCCGACGAGCCGCCGGCTGCCCCCTCCCCGGCAACGACGCCGCCGACGCTCGCGGCCGAGATCGACGCCCTGGTGGATGCCGGGCAACTCGTGCCCTTGGCCGGGCCGGCCACCGACGCCGAGTTCATGCGGCGCGCTACCATCGACCTCAACGGACGCGTGCCGACCGGCGCCGACGTGCAGGCTTTTCTGGCCGATCCGGCCCCTGACAAGCGCGCACGGCTCGTCGATCAACTGCTGTCCCGACCGGAGTTCGTCCGCGTGTTGGCACAATGGCTCGACGTGACCCTCATGGAGCGGCGGCCCGATAAGAATGTCCCTTCCGCGGAATGGCAGGCCTATCTGTACGCCTCAGCCAAGGCCAACAAACCTTTCGATCAGTTGGCGCGCGAGATTCTCTCGGCCGAGACCGGCGAGCAGCCCGATCCTGCGTTGCGCCCGGCCTCGAAGTTCTATCTCGATCGCGACGCCGAGCCGAATCTGCTCACGCGCGATGTGGCGCGCATCTTCTTTGGCAAGGACTTTCAATGCAACCAGTGCCACGACCATCCGCTCGTGGCCGATTATCTGCAGGCGGACTATTACGGGCTCTTTGCCTGCTTCCAGCGGACCACGCTCTTTACCGACAAGGAAAAGAAGGTCTGGCTGGCGGAGAAGGCCGATGGCGAGCCGACTTATCAATCCGTTTTTGTTCCTGGCGATACGCCTCACCCGGCGACGCCCCGGCTGCCGGACGGCCCGCTCCTGACCGAGCCAGCAATCGCGGCCGGGCAAGAATACCTGGTCGCACCCGCGGATAACGTGCGCCCGGTTCCCCGGCACAGTCGCCGGGCCCTGCTCGCACAGTTCGCCACCGACGGCACGAATCCCGCTGTCGCGCGCAACCTGGCCAACCGGCTTTGGGCCCACATGTTGGGGCGCGGACTGGTTGAGCCCGTTGACATGCATCACAGCCACAATCCGCCGTCGAATCCCGAATTGCTCGAGCTGTTGGCCCAGCGAATCGCGTCGCTCAAGTTCGACATGCGGGTGTTTCTGCGGCAAATCGCCCTCTCGCGGGCCTATCAGCGCTCGATCGATCTCCCAACCGACTTGCCCGACCGCACGGGGGACGTTGCCAGCCAACTCCCGGCGCTCGAGGAGGATTTAGCGTCGAAGCAGGCGGCCTTCGAGTCCATGCGCCAAGCGGCCCAGCAAGCTGAATCGGCGCACTTGCAGACGCAGAGCAAGACCGAGCCATTGTTTGCCGAATTGAGAAAAGTGCAGGGGGCGATGAACGAGGCGCAGCAGAACGCCGTCGCTGCGACCAACGCGCTGAACGCCGCCCAAGCCGACCTGGCGGCCAAGCAGGACCTGGCGAATACACTCGCGACGGCCACCACGGCAGCGCAAGCCGCGGCGGCACGCCTCGCCGGCGAGGCCGAGCTGGCCGCGGCCGCCGAGAAGTTCCGCGTTCGGTCGGAGCAGGCAGCCGCCGACGCCACAGCCGCCATGGCGATCGTCGCGCAGAAACAATCCGAGGCCACGGCGGCCGCCGCGAAAGCAACTGCGCTGCAACCGGCGCTGGCCGCCGCTGGCGATGCGGTGGCGCCCGCCCGACAAGAGCGCGCCGCCGCGCAAGCTCTGGCAGAGGCGAGTACGTCGCAAATGCGCCAGGCTCGGCTTGTCGCCCAGGTGGCGGCGCAGCGCCGTCAAGAGGCGCTGGCCTTGCTCAGCTATCGCGACGCCGTGGCTCAGCTCAGCCAAGCCCAGGCTCGACTCGATCAGGCCGTCAGCGAGGTTGCCGCGGCCGAAGCGCCCGTCGTCCAACGGATCAGCGCGACGGCGACGCAAACCGCCGAGGCCGAGCGCGCATTGGCCGTGTCCGAGGAATCGACCGCCGGGGCCGCGAGCGCCGTCAGCACTTCCGAGCAGCAGTTGGCCGAGAGCCAAGCGGCAGGCGACGCCCTGGCCGAGGCGCTGGCCAAGGCCACGGTCGCCCGCGACAAACTACCGGCCGATACCGAATTGGCACAGGCCGTGTCTTTGCTGGCGGCGGGGGCCGAGCGCACCAAGACGGCGCATGCTGCACTGACCCAGCAGCGCGACGCCGCGCAACAAGTTTTGGCTCAAGCGCAGACCGAGGTCGCCGCCGCCCGGCAAGCCGTCGCAGCGCGTCAGGCAGAGCTTGCTGCCCTCGAAGCCGAGCGGGCGAAACTGGCCGAGCCGCGGACGCTCGCGCAGGAGGCGGCCGCTACGGCGCAGCAGCAAGTTGCGGTCGCCGAGCAGGAGGTGATCGACAAGCTGCAACCGCGCGTCGCGGTCGCGGCGCTCAAGGCGCTCTCCCCCGAGGCGCTCGCCTGGAGCATGCTGCAAGTCACCGGCGTACTCGACGCGACGCGCGCGGCCGTCGAGGCCGAGTGGCTGGCCGCGCATCCAGGCGTCGACGTTGCCCAGCTCGATGCCGCCCAACAACAGACGCGGGCGTTTGAGATCGAGCAGGGACTCTATGAGAAGCTCAAGGGGGTACCGCAACAGTTCGTCGGTTTTTATGCCGCGGCCCCTGGCCAACCCCAGAATGCGTTCCAGGCGACGGTCGACCAGGCCCTCTTTCTGGCGAATAACGGCGCACTCAAGAGTTGGCTGGCCCCGTCGGGCCAGAATCTGACGGCGCGTCTGGTAGCGCTCGGCGACCCGCAGCAACTGGCCGACGAGCTGTATCTGAGCGTGTTGAATCGGCAGCCGCTGCCCGAGGAGGCGGCCGAAGTTGCCGCGCTGTTAGCGGCGCAGCCGAACGAGCGGCCGCAGGTGGTGGCCGAGCTTGCCTGGAGCCTGATTTGCTCGTCGGAGTTTCGCTTTAATCATTAGAACGCCTTGCGTGCGCCGCGGCATGTGCGCCGCGAGCCATCCCGCCATCAGGACGATTGCCGCCCCCCAGAACCGGGCCGAACGGAGGACCCATCCATGCGTTGCACCTATTCCTGTCGCAGCGAGGCGCACCTGCTGGCTCGCCGCCAGTTCCTGGGGGGCCTGGCCGCCGGCGCGGGAGCGCTCGTCGGCGGTTTCTCGACGTTCGTCCGCCCGGCGATTGCCGGCCAGATCGCCCAGGATCAGAAGCGCGTGCTCGTCGTGAACATGGCGGGAGGACTCAGCCAGCTCGAAAGCTGGGATCCCAAGCCGGGCACCAACACGGGCGGACCGTTCCGGGCCATCCCGACCTCGGTGCCGGGGGTGCACATCTCGGAGTTGCTCCCCTACACCGCGAAGCAAATGCATCATCTGGCGATCGTCCGCGGCGTCAACACCAAGGAGGATGATCACGGCAAGGGAGCGTACCTGATGTCCACCGGCCGCCGGCAGACGCCGGCGAGCGACTACCCGGTGCTGGGAGCGGTCGCGGCCAAGGCGCTGGCCCCGCCCGACTCGCCGCTTCCCGGACATATCATCGTCACCCCCGGCGGTGGCGGGGGACGCGGCAACGACGCGGCTTACCTCGGTCCGCGCTATTCGAGCATCGTGCTGGGCAACGGTCAGCCCCCGAGCAATAGCGCGCGCGACGAAGCCTTGACCGCGGCGGCCGACGACGCGCGGAACGCGCTGCGGCGCCGCGCGAACGATCGCTTCGCCCAGCGCCGCCGCACCGCTCAGACCGATGCGTACACCTACAGCTACGAGCAGGCACGGCAGCTCATGGAGCGACGCGATGTCTTCGACGTGACGAAGGAGCCGCAGGCCGATCACGATCGCTACGGCACGTACGACTTCGGCCGGCACTGCCTGCTGGCCCGGCGGCTGCTGGAAAGTGGGGTGACGTTCGTGCAGGTCACGCACTCGAACTACGACACGCACAACGAAAACTTCGACTTCCACCTCGAGCAGCTCGGCGAGTTTGACCGTTCGTTCGCCTCGCTCGTGGCCGATCTGGCAGAGCGCGGGATGCTCGACAGCACGCTGATCGTCGTGCTCTCCGAGTTCGGCCGCACCCCCAACATCAACCTCTATTACGGCCGCGACCATTGGTCCGCGGCGTGGTCGGTCGTCCTGGGTGGCTGCCGTGTTCCGCGCGGAGCCGTGTGGGGAAAAACCAACGACAACGGCACCGAAGTCGTCGATGGCCAGGTCGACCACGGACAGCTCTTTCACACTTACCTGCAGGCGGTCGGGGTCGACTCGACCGAATCGTTTGACGTCGGCGGGCGCGAGCTGCCGATCGCGGATCCCGCGACCGGCCCGATCAAGGAGCTCTTGGCATGAGCGAGCCGGCCCAACCCCCTGCGCCAACTGCGCCCGCGACAGCTACGGATCCCGCGCAGACACACGTTGTCACACAGTGGGAGCACTCCAGCCCACTTGTCTCGTGCCGGTTCGATCCCCAGGGGAGGTTTGTCTTCGCGGGGGCCGAGGACATGACCGTCCAGCGCTGGAATCTCGGCACCGGCGCCAAGACTGCGCTGGCCGGCCACGAGAGCTGGGTCCGCAGCCTCGCCTTCCTCCCCGACGGCGAAACGCTGCTCACCGGCGGCTACGATGGGCGCCTGGTGTGGTGGCCCGCGGCGGCCGAAACACCGACCCCGATTCGCACTGTGCCGACCGCGCACGCCGGCTGGATTCGCGCGCTCGCCGTCAGTCCCGATGGCAAGCTCATCGCGAGCTGCGGCAATGACAACCTCGTGCGAATCTGGAACGCCGCCGACGGACAGTTGGTCCGCGAACTCGCCGGCCACGCGAGTCACGTCTACAGCGTGCTCTTTCACCCGTCGGGAGAATTCGTCGTCTCCGGCGATTTGCTAGGGCAGATCCATCACTGGGACCTCGCCACCGGGGCGCTCGTCCGCAAGCTCGACGCCGGACCGCTGCACACCTACGAAGGGGGGCAGGCAGTGCATTTCGGCGGCGTGCGCACCATGGCCGTCAGCCACGATTCCAAGTGGCTCGCCTGCGGCGGCCTGCATAAAGCGACCAATCCGTTGGGGGCGGTCCATGAACCGCTCGTGCTGTCGTTCGATTGGAGCGCGGGCTCGCTCTTCAAGTCTCAAGTCACGCCCGAGTATGCGGGCGTGCTCTGGCGCGTGCTTTACCATCCCGAGGGCTATCTGCTGGGCATCGCTGGCGGCAGTGGCGGCGGAGTGCTTCTCTTCTGGAAGCCCGAGGAAGAGCAGACTTTCGTCAAGTTCGGGCTGCCCAATCTCGCTCGCGACGGCGATCTCCATCCCGATGGGCGGCAGGTCGCCACGGCGCACTCGGATCGCCACCTGCGGATCAGCCGATTGGAGAAGAAAGCCGGAGCGTAACGCTCCACTTCGGGTCGGTCTCACACGCTCAATCCAGCCAGCCAGCCGGTGCTGAACGCGGCCTGAAAGTTGAAGCCGCCGATCGGGCCGTCGAGGTCGAGCAACTCGCCGGCGATGTGCAGATGCGGCACGAGCTTGCTCTCGAGCGTCCGCGAATGGACCTCGTGGAGCGCCACCCCGCCCGCGGTAACTTCGGCGCTCTTGAAGCCGCGGGTCCCTTGCAAGGCCAGCCGCGTGTGTTTAAGCGTTTCGACCATCTGCAGCCGCTGCTGGCGCGGAAGTTCCGCGGCCCGGAGCTGACCATCGATACCCAGCTCGTGCAGCAGCGTCTCGCCGAGTCGGCGCGGCAGCTCGTCGGGCAGCAGACTCGCGACGCCCCGTTTCCCGCCCGCTGCGGCCGCAGCACGGAACGATTCGTCGAGCCGTTCGGCACTCCACTCCGGGACGAAATCGCACTCGAGTGCCAACGTTTCCGGATGGGGCTCGGCGCTGACGTAGCGACTGACGTCGAGCGCCACGGGTCCCGAAAGTCCGAAATGGGTGAACAAGAGCGAGCCGCGGGCCGACCCCAGCGTGGGGCGTTTCGAATTCGGCTCGTCCGGACTCTTTGGCGGCCCCAGCACGCGCAGTCCGACGTCGGGCACCGTAATCCCGCGCAGACCGGTTACCCAAGGGGTGGCCGTCACCAGCGGCACCAGCGCTGGCCGCGGCGGCACGATCGTGTGCCCCAACTCCCGGCACCAGGAATAGCCATCGCCGGTTGTGCCGCTCCCGGGATAGGATTGGCCTCCCACCGTGAGGATCAGCCCTGCGCACGACAAGGTGCGCCGCGCGGTGGTGACTGCGAAGTGAGACTCCGTGCGGCGCAGCGACACGACAGCCTCGCCAACTGCCAACGTGCACGACGTGCGCGCAAGCCGGGCCAGAAAGGCCGCCAGGATGTCGGTCGCGCGATTGCTGACCGGAAAAATCTTGCCCGTCTCTTCGATCTTGGTGGGAACCCCCTCGGCTTCAACCAGCGCGACCAGCTCGCGCGGCCCCAGCGCGGCGAGGGCCGAATTCAAAAAGCGCCCCGGCGGGCCATAGGCGGCAACAATCCCGCGGGCATCCGTGTCGTGGGTCAGGTTGCAGCGCGTACCCCCCGACATCAGGATCTTCACGCCAGGACGTGGGTTTTTCTCGAGCAGCAGGGTTCGCAAGCCCCGGCTCGCAGCACGTTCAGCGGCGACCAGTCCGGCCGCACCCGCGCCGACCACGATGACTTGCCAGTCTGAATCGGCCGCGTCGCTCATGCGAACAAGCTCAGGGCTGCGCTGCTAGGAGGCGCTGGCGGTTGCGAGCCTTCGTAGTCTTGCGCTCGGCCGGTGTGCGCCGCGGAAAGCTCAAATGTGAATCGCGCGGCCGTCGACCGCCAGCGCCGCCTCGCGCACGATCTCGGAGAGCGTGGGATGCGCGTGTGTCGTCCGCGCCAGATCTTCGCTGCTTGCGCAGAACTCCATCGCCACGACTCCTTCAGCAATCAGATCACCCGCCCTTGTGCCCAGGATGTGGATCCCGAGAATGCGATCGGTCTCGGCGTGGGCCAGGATCTTGACCCGCCCCGCCGTGTGCCCGAGCACGCGCGCGCGGGCGTTGGCCTGGTAGGGAAACGCACCTTTGCGATAGGGAATCCCGCTGGCTTGGAGCTGCTCTTCCGTCTGGCCGACCGAAGCGATCTCGGGCTCGGTGTAGACAATGTTCGGAATCGCGTCGTAGTTGACGTGCCCGTACCCGGTCGCGATCTTCTCGACGCAAGCCATTCCCTCGTCTTCAGCCTTGTGGGCGAGCATCGGCCCGGCGATGCAATCGCCAATGGCATAGACCCCGGCGCGCGACGTGCGGAAGCTCTCGTCGACCTCGAGCCGCCCGCGTTGGTTCGGGGCCAGCCCGATGGCGGCCAGATCGAGGCCGTCGAAATTGGGGACCCGGCCGACCGCGAGCAGGACGCGGTCAAACCGCTGCGGTTCGAGCCCTGCGACTTCCACCAGGCACTCGTCTCCCTCGCGGCGGGCGCCCGTCACCCGGCTCTTGAGGTGAAATTTGAGGCCCTGCTTGGTGAAAACTTTCTGGGCCTCGGCGGCCAACTCGGCGTCCATGCCGGGCAGGATGCGATCGAGGTACTCGAACACGGTGACCTCGGCCCCAAGGCGCCGCCAGACGCTTCCCAGTTCCAGTCCGATCGCGCCGGCGCCGATCACGGCCAGGCGGGAGGGGACCGTCGAATAGGTCAGGGCCTCGCTGCTGGTGCCAACATACGCGCCGTCGAGTTGCACGCCCGGGAGCATCTGAACTTTGCTCCCCGTGGCTATGAGTACGTGCGGGGCGGAGATCTCTTCAGTGCCCGCATCCGACTCGACCGCCACATGGCCATCGCTGAGAAAGCGTCCCGTCCCCTGGTAGCGCGTGATCTTGTTCTTCTTGAACAGGCCATCGATCCCCTTGGTGGTCATGCCGACGATCTGATCTTTGCGCTTGAGGAGCGCGGCGAGATCGAGCGAGACTCCCGCGACGTTGATCCCGTGCGGCGCAAGTTCGTGGCGGGCGGCCTCGTAGCGCTCGCTCGATTCCAGCAGGGCTTTGCTGGGAATGCAGCCCACCCGCAGGCAGGTGCCCCCCAGGGCAGGCTCCTTCTCGATACAGCCGACGTTGAGTCCCAGCTGCGCTGCGCGAATGGCCGCCACATAGCCCCCAGGGCCGGCGCCGATCACGATCAAGTCATGCTGCGTCACGCGTTCCCTTTGCGATACGAACTCGCGAAGCCGAGTGCGGGCGAGTCGGAGTTCAGACTTCGAGCAGCATCCGGGCGGGCTCTTCGATCACTTCCTTGATCCGTCGCAGAAACGTTACCGCCTCGCGGCCGTCGACGATCCGGTGATCGTAAGTCAGCGCGACATACATCATCGGCCGCACGACGACCTGCCCCTGGTGGGCGATCGGACGTTCTTGAATGCCGTGCAGACCGAGCACGCCGCTTTGCGGCGGATTGACGATCGGCGTCGAGAGCAGTGAGCCGTAGATCCCCCCATTGGTGATGGTGAAGGTCCCCCCGGTGAGCTCATCGACCTTGAGCTTGTTCTCGCGCGCGCGGCGGGCCAGCTCCTCGATCGCGATCTCAATCTCGGCAAAACTCAAACGCTCGGCATTACGGACCACCGGCACGACGAGCCCTTTGCCGCCGCCGACGGCGACCCCGATGTCGAAATAGTTCCGGTAGACGATCTCGTTGCCGCGCACCTCGGCGTTGAGCTGGGGAAATTGCTTCAGGGCGTCGACCGCCGCCTTGACGAAGAACGACATCATCCCGAGCTTGATGTCGTACTTCTCCTGAAACGCGTCGCGGTAGCCCTTCCGCAGGGCGGCCAGCGCCGACATGTCGATTTCGTTGAAGGTCGTGACCAAGGCTGCTGTCTGTTGCGCCTGCACGAGCCGCTCGGCAATCGCGCGTCGCATCGGCGACATCGGCACGACTTCCTGCTCGCGCGGCCACTCGGGATTGACCGCAATTCCCGCCATCCCGCCGGGAGCACTCAGGCCCGGAGCCGCGGGCTTGGCCGGGGAACGCGCGGCGACCGCGGGAGCCGGATGCGCTGTCGTCGGGGCCAGCGCCGCCGGCTGCGGCGCGACCGCGGGCGGCTCCTGGCGCGGCGGCGCCTCGGCGGCCGCATGCCGCCTCACGTCTTCCTTGAGCAAGCGTCCGCCCGGACCGGTCGCGGCAACCTCGTCGGCTTGCAACCCCTGCTCGGCCAAAGCTCGGGCGGCAGCGGGCATGACCTTGGCCGCTCCTGACGCGGCCGCAGGCGCGGGTGCTGGCGTGGGGTGCGGAGACGACGGAGCAGCTTTAGTCTCCGCGGGTTCTCGTTTCTCCGCAGCAGCGGGTGTCGTACCGGAACTCGGCGCCGGCGCGCGTGCAACCTCGGCCGCGGATGGGGAGCCCGAGCTGGATACCTGCACCGCCGTCTGAAAATACCCGATCACGTCGCCGACGCGCGCCGCTTCGCCCTGCTTCTTGAGGATCTGCGTGAGCTGCCCCGCCTCGGGCGCGGAGACCTCGACGGTGGCCTTCTCCGATTCGATCTCGACCAGCGGTTCGTCCTTGCCCGCCGTGTCTCCTTCGCGCTTCAGCCAGGCGCCGATCTGCACTTCGGTAATAGATTCGCCCATTTCGGGCACGCGGAGCTCCATCGGCATAGCGATCGTCTGCTTTCTGACAAATCCAAGACTGGCGTGGCGGCGAAACTCGAAATCGTACGTGTTGGCGGGAAGCTGGAATTACAGCTCGCTGAACGCCCGGGACAGGACTTCTTTTTGCTCCCACTTGTGACTGCTGGCCGAACCGGTGGCGGGGCTGGCCGAGGGAGGCCGCGACACCCCGATAAAGGGATGACTTCCGCCCAGCAGAAATCCAAACCGCGCCCGGAGGTAGCGCCAGGCCCCCATGTTCTCGGGCTCTTCCTGAATCCACCAGACGGGCGCCTCGGCCGGATAGCGTTCGAGCGCCGCGACCAGGTCGGACTCGGCCAGCGGATAGAGCTGTTCGAGCCGGAGAATGGCCACATCGTCCCGTTTCCGCTCCGCCCGTTCGGCGTCTAGATCATAGTAAATCTTCCCGCTGCAGAGCAGTACTCGACGGATCGACTCGCGTGGTTTTCCGAGCGGATCCGACAGCACCCGGTGAAACCGCCCCGTCGCCAGCTCATCGAGCGACGAGACGACTTGCGGATGCCGGAGCAGGCTCTTGGGCGTCATCATCACCAGCGGCTTCCGCCAGGGACGCACCACTTGCCGCCGCAGGCAGTGAAAATACTGCGCCGGCGTGGTCGGATTGACAATTTGAATGTTGTCCTCGGCAGCCAGCGCCAGGAAGCGCTCCAGCCGGGCGCTCGAGTGCTCAGGCCCCATCCCCTCGAACCCATGGGGCAAGAGCAGCACCACGCCGCTCAACCGCCGCCATTTATCCTCGGCACTCGCAATGAACTGATCGATGATCACCTGCGCGGCGTTCACGAAGTCGCCGAACTGCGCCTCCCACATGACCAGCCCGTCCGGGCAGTCGAGGCTATAGCCGTACTCGAATCCCAGGACCCCCGTCTCCGAGAGCGGACTGTTGAAAATCTCGACCGGCGCCTGCGGGCCGCCAAGATTCGCCAGGGGCATGTACGTCTCGCCACTCTCGACGTCATGCAACACGGCATGCCGCTGGCTGAACGTGCCGCGGGCCGAATCCTGGCCGGTCAGGCGGACGCGAAATCCCTCGGCGGCAATCGTGGCGAAGGCCAGCGACTCGGCCGAGGCCCAATCGAGCGGCCGGGCGTCGACCGCCATCTCCTGGCGGTTCTGCAGAATGCGCTTCAGCTTCGTATGCAGTCGAAATCCTTCGGGAACCTGCGACTGGACGAGCAGCAGGTTCACCAGCGTGGCCTTGTCGACGCCGGTGGAAACCTCGGGGGCCTCGCTGTCGGGCCCCCCCACGTAGCCCCGCCAGATCCCCTGCAGGGCGTCAGTGGTCACGACGTACTCGTCGCTCCGGGCGACCGAGAGCTCCTTATCGAGCCGTTCGCGCCGCTGGGCTGCGATGGCGTCGGCTTCGTCGCGCGAGACGCCGCCGAGATTCAACAAATAGTCGAGGTAGCCGTCGCGCACGTTCTGCCGCCGCTCGATCGCCTTGTACATCAGCGGCTGGGTGAACGAGGGCTCGTCCCCTTCGTTGTGGCCGCGACGCCGATACGAGTACATGTCAATCACCACGTCACGGCGAAACTGGCTGCGAAAATCCATCGCCAACCGCACGACCTGGGCGACCGCTTCGGGATCCTCGCCGTTCACATGAAAGATCGGAATCTGCAGCATTTTGGCGATGTCGGTCGCATACTGGCTGGAACGCCCGTCGCTGGGAGGCGTCGTGAAGCCCAACTGGTTGTTGACGACCACGTGCAGCGTGCCGCCGATCCGATAGCCCTCGAGCTGACTGAGATTGAGCGTCTCTTGCACGACCCCTTCGCCGGCAAAAGCGGCGTCGCCGTGGATCAAGAGCGTCATGCCGCGCGAGCGGTCGAGATCGTGAGCGCGATCCTGCTTGGCACGCGTCCGCCCTTGCGCCACGGTGTTGACGTACTCCAGGTGACTAGGGTTGAAGCAGAGCGAAAGGTGCACTTTCTTGCCCGTCGCCGTCGTCCAGTCGGCGCTGTGCCCGAGGTGGTACTTAACGTCGCCGCGTCCCACATGGAGTTCGGGATCGACATCGTCGAACTCGCGGAAGACCTGGCGCGGACTCTTGCCGATGATGTTGACCAGCACGTTCAATCGGCCCCGATGTGCCATGCCCATCACGATCTCGCGAATGCCGTCTTCGGCCGCTTTTTCGACGGCGAGGTCCAAGAGCGGAATCAAGCTCTCGGCCCCCTCGAGCGAAAAGCTCTTCGCCCCGACGAACCGCTTCTGGATGAACTCCTCGAGAATCACGGCATCGGTCAGGCGGGTGAGGATGCGCAACTGCTCCTTGCGGTCGAGCTGCAGCCGATTCTCGGTCCCCTCCATCCGATCCTGCAGCCACTGCCGCACGGCCAGATCGTCGATATGCATGAACTGCACGCCGATCCGCCGACAATAGGTATTGCGCAGCCGCTCGAGGATCTTCCGCAGCGTAAGCGTTTCGGAACCGTGGATCGTGGCCGTCGAGAACGGCAGGTCGAAATCTTCCTCGGTAAAGCCGTAGAAGGCGGGCTCGAGCTCCGGCTGCGGCGGCCGCGGCAGCCCGAGCGGATCGATCCGCGCAACCTTGTGGCCGCGGACGCGGTAGGAGCGAATCAACTGGTCGACGCGGTCTTGCGAGAAGGCCACGTCGAGATGGCGCCCCTGCTCCGCTTCGCGCGAAGAGATCCGGCGAGCTTCCGGCGCCGGCGTCGCCGGGACCGAATCCTCGGGCGCTCGCGCCTGGGCCACGGCCGTCAGCGGGGCCGCGCGCTCACGAATCGGGGGATTGAACATGCTCGACGCGACGAACCGTGGACCAAAACCATCGTGCCCCGCCAGCGGCGACGCTGCGGCCGTCTCGGCAAAGTACTGCCGCCATTCGGCCGGAACCGAGTTCGGATCGCGCAGGTAATCGGCATAGAGCCCCTCGACGAACCCCAGGCTCATCGTTCCGAGCGGCTGATCCATGAGTGGTCCTCAGGATGGATTCTAAGTAAGTGTTTGTGCAATTGGCACTTGGGACGGCGGGCCGGGCCAAGAAACGCTCGAGCAGATGCACCTGCCAGGCGCGACCCACGTTCGGCGAAGCCAGGTTTGGCCGCCGATGGCCGCACCGGGGTTGGGGTCGGGCGGCCGGCGGTTGGTTACCGCGCCCGCAAGAATAACCGACGACCCGCGTCGGCGCGAACCCCATTCGCACCGCCAGGCCGAATTGGTCTGAAATTCCAGCTAAGCCCCGGCGGCAGGCGGTTGCCCGACGGCGGACAGGGGGCCAAGGCCGGCCGGACGACCGCTCTCAAACCGACTCTTGCGCCAGCGTGGTCCCCAATTGCAGCTGGACCATATGCCGATAGCGGCCGCTGTTGGCCATCAGTTCCTGATGATTGCCCGACTCGCTCACCCGGCCCCCTTCGAGGACCACGATCCGATCGGCATGCGCGATGGTGCTGAGCCGGTGCGCGATGACAAAGCTCGTCCGCCCCTGCATCAAGCGACCGAGGCTCTGCTGGATGAGCCGCTCGCTCTCGGTATCGAGATTGCTCGTCGCTTCGTCGAGGATCAGGATGCGCGGATCGGCCAGCACGGCCCGGGCGATGGCCAGGCGCTGCCGCTGCCCGCCCGAGAGCTTGACGCCGCGCTCGCCGATGATCGTGTCGTAGCCCAACTCGAAGCGTTCGATAAATTCATGAGCGTTGGCGATGCGCGCGGCGTTCCGCACGTCTTCGGCCGACGCTTCGCGGACGGCGTACCCGATGTTCTCGGCAATGGTCCCGTCGAAGAGAAAAACATCCTGCTCGACGATGCCCAGCAGGCTGCGATAGCTCTCCAAGCGGATCTGGCGCAGATCGATTCCGTCGAGCTCGATGCTCCCCGTCGTCGGATCAAAAAAGCGGGCAACCAGATTACAGAGCGTCGTCTTGCCGGCTCCGCTGGGGCCGACCAGCGCGACCATCTGCCCGGGCAGGACGTCGAGATCGACGCCGTGCAGCACGTCGGCCTGGGAAGCGGGATAATGAAAACCGACTCCGCGGAGCCGCACGCGGCCGGCCACGCGCGCGGGATCGAGCGGGATCGCCCCGGTTGCGTCGGGCATCTCGCGCGGTTCTTCGAGCAAGTCCAGCACGCGGTCGAGCCCCGCCAGGTTGCTCTGAAACGCCGTGGCACTGTTGGCCAGCACCGCCAGCGGCCCCAGGAGCATCGCCAGATAGATCAAGAAGAGCATCAGGTCGCCCAGTGTGAGCTCGCCGCGGAGGACTTGCGTCCCGCCATACCAGAGGAGCACGGCCGAGGCGGCCGGCAACAGGATCTCCCAGACCAGCTCGACGCCGCGTGCCCACCACCAGACGTGCAGCTCTTGCCGGGCCTGGAAGTTCGTGCCGCGAGTATAGCGGGCGGCCTCGCTCCGCTCCCGCGCGAAGGCCCGCACCACGCGCATCCCGCCGAAGGTCTCGGTGGCGTGGCTGTCGATTTCCTGCCGTTGATTGCGCACATCGCGATAGAGAGGCCGAATGCGCCCGATCCAGGTCCGATGCGTGAGAATCACGGCCGGAATCAGGGCCAGCGCTCCCAAGAGCAGTCGCCAATCGACGATCGCCAGCAGCACCAGGCTGCCGACGAGCTGGACCACCGCCCGGAACGGGTTGTAAACCATGTTGAAGATCAGCTCGGCGATGCCGCCGGCATCCTCGCGTAGCACGCTGGTCACGCCCCCGGACTTGAGCTGATAGACGCGGTGCAAGGGCAACCGCACCGAGTGCTCGAACACCCGGCGGCGCACGGACGTTTGCAGCCGCTTGCTGACGAGCGTCGCGTGCCAGCGCCCCCAGACATGGACGAGCGACTCGACGACGGTGATCGTGACAACCGTCGCTCCCAGCCAGAAGAGCTGCCGGCTGGGGTCGACCGGAATCCAGGAGTAGACGCGCAGATAATCGGGCAACGGTTTGCCGACAAAGATGTAGTCGATCGCCAGTTTGGTGGCGAACGGGGGAATCAACTTCAAGAGCGTCGAAACCGTGAGCGTGGCCAGCGCAAAGATCAATGCGCCCCGGTTCCCCTCCAGCAGCTTCCAGAACTGGACGACCAGCCGGGTGATGCCGCGGTGCTGCGGCTTGTTGATCGCCGGCGCATCGGCCGAATCCGACACGCCCGCGCGCTCCTCGCGCTTTTTTTGGCGTCGCTCGCGGACCTCTTGCAGGTATTGATTAAACCGGCCGCGACTCGTGCCCGACCGAAACGAAAAGGCCAAGGAGCAATCTCCCCAGGACAAGCTGGCCCGCGGCGCAACCACCGGCGCACGGGAAGAGGCGCCCGCACCCGCGCGCTGCGGCGGGGGCGGTCCCCTGCATCAAGAACACATGACCCCATTATTGCGGCAAGCC
>JAEUIK010000201.1 GCA_016793185.1 Planctomycetaceae bacterium
CGGCGCCGAAGACACCCACCGACTTGATCGGCTCGGGCTTGAGGTCGGTCCGCTCGACGCCGGTGTCTTTCTTGTTGCGATCCGTCAGCAGGAAGACGTTGATCAGCGCCTTGTTGATCGGCGTGCCGAAGAGGTTGGCCATTCCCTCGGCTTCGAGCTGGCAGGCCTTTTCGATCCCTTCGTGGGCGGCCGAGATCATCACGTTCAAGGCTTCGATCGGGGCGGGATACTGCCCCTTGGTCTGCCCGGTGATGAATGCGTTCGCGGTGACCGCCAGGAAGCCCAGCTCGGTGTCGTCGAGTGCCAGCTTCTGCGACCATTGCTCGCGGTCTTGGAGGTACTGCTTGGTTTTCTGCTCGCCGCGAATGACATTGATCGCGGATTGTTGGATCTTCTCGGGGGGGACCAGGTCGCAAGCCAGACCCAGCGCGTAGGCCGCCTTGCCGTCGACCGATTCGCCGCCGCAAACCAGTTCGATCGCGTTGGCCAGGCCGATCATGCGCGGCGTCCGGGCGGTGCCACCCCAGCCGGGAAGGATCCCGATCTTGACCTCGGGAAAGCCGAACTGCGTGCGGCGGTCGTTCGCCATCACGCGGCGATCGCACCAGGACGAGATCTCGGCCCCGCCGCCGAAGGCGATGCCGTCGATGGCCGCCACGGTTACGAAGGGGACCTTGGAGAGCCGCTGGAAGAGCTTGCGGCCGTTGGTGCACATCTCCACGACCTGGGCGTGCGTGATTTCCTTGGCCGCAGCAAACTCGGTGATGTCGGCGCCGGCGATGAACTGCCCCGGCTTGCCGCTGCGGAGAATCAGACCTGCCAGGTCAGTGCGCTTTTCAAGCGCGTTCAGATGGGCATCGAGCTCTTCGAGCACGTGCCGCGAGAAGACATTGGCCCCTTTACCGGGGGCGTCGAAGGTCAACATGGCGATGTCGGGTTCCGGCATCGACAGCTTGATCGTGGCCTCAGCCATGGTCGGCTCCGCAAGTATCTGGAAACGCCGGCTGCGCCGGCCTGAATCGGTTTGTCGCTGCATCGACCGGCGAACCATGCCGCCGTCGATGATCCCCCCTCGGGATGTGTCGCACGATGCCGGGTCCGCCGCTTCCGCTCGGCAGTCCCGAGAGTTCCCCGCGAGGGTCACGGCCCCGCCGCCCATTACGAATCAGCGCGGACGTGGTTGCTTGACCGGGTCACTCGCGCCAGAATTGAGCTCGCGTCGCAGGGCTCGAATTTTGGCGGCAATCCGCAGGGGTTACGCTCTTATAACACAGCCTGCGGGGACCCGGCACCGTTCGGCCTGTACAATTCTATTTATAATGGCCATTGGTTATTTCAATAATCGCCGAGTGGGAGGTTTAGGGAAGGTTCGCCGCCCTCACCGCGGGGGGGGAGCGGGCCTGACGCTCGGGCTGGCGTGGCTGCTGCTCGTCGGCTCCGTACCCGCCGTTCGAGCCGACGAGCCGCGGGCTTCCTCCGCAAGCAATTCGCGAACTTCGGAAGGCCCACTCACCTTCGTCCGCGGTGGGATCCTACTCCCGGAGAAAATGCCGGCCGAACCGATTCTCGTCGAGTCGAGCAAGACGCTGCGATTCGACCAGGAATTGCGGCCGACCCGGCTGACTCGCACGTTGGAAATGGCCGAATGCGCCTGGCAGCCTCAGCGGCGCTACACGCTTACGAGTCCGCGCAAGCCCGGCAGCGCGACACCGCAACTCGTGTACTCCGGCTTCGCGCCGCAGTCCCCGACCCAGATGCCGCTGTGGCAGATTCCGCTCGAAGATGTCCGCGACGCGGCGGCCGGCGGGACTTGGCCCGACTGCTGCCTCCAGTTCTCGCCCGACGGCAGGTATCTGGCGATCGGGAGTTTCGCCGGCTGGCTGCGGATCGTCGATTGCTCGTCGGGTGAACTCCTTTGGTCGCAGCGGCTGGCCGAGGGGATGGTCAAACGCGTTGCCTGGGCTCCCGAGGGCAAGCGTCTCTACGCGGGCGAACAGAGTCCTGATGGACGGCTGCTCGCCTTCGACGTCAGCGAGGTCGGGCCGGGGAAGCTCGCCGTCGAGCTTGCCTGGTCAGTCCGCCTGGCCGAGCAACTGGAATCGAGCCGTCCGCCGGCACACGATCGCTTCGGCATCTACACGCTGCCCGCGGTTTACGATCTCGCGGTCGTCGATCCGCAGCGCGTGTTCGTTGCCGGCACGCATCGTTGGAGCGTCGACGGCCAACCCCAGTCGCGCTCGCTCTTGGCCTGTTACGATCGCGCCGGCCAGCGGCTCTGGCAGTTCCCCCGCGACCGGCCCACCGCCGAGAGTTGGGGATTCACCTTCTTCGCAGTCGATGCGAAGGGGACGCGTGTCGTCGCGCTCGCCGCGCCCGGCGACGCGTCGTCGTCTGCCCGCAATCGTGCTCCGGCCCGTTTGGTGCAGCTCGACGGCCGGACGGGGGAGTTGGTCGGGGAATGCTCGCTCGCGCCGCTGGAGCCGCATTTCGAGCGCGTCGAATCGTGGGACTCGATCAGTCTCTCGGCCGCGGGCGACCGCGCCGTGGTCGGCCTCAATGACGGACGCGCGCTGCTGTTCCAGCTCACCACCGCCGGGCCGCAGCTCTTGCGCGAGATTCCCCTGGCGACGCCCGAGCTGGTGGGCCAGACGCCGATCGTGGCAGCCGCGAGCTACGCCCGCTTTCATGGAGACATCCTTTGTCTGCAGACCCAGAACACGCATATTCCCTTCGGGAACAGCCAGGCGGCGAATCGCCCTCCGATCGCGCATCGCGGGGCGAATACGCTGACCGTGTGCGACGCCGACGGCAATCCGCAGTGGCTCTATCGCGGCCCGTTTTCGTTGAGCGGATCCTGGGCTGATTCTCCCGGCCGGGGCGACCCGCGGTGGTTGGTCGTCGCCTGTCGCGAAGAGCCAGGGGCGCGCGAGCCGGGGAATTTCGGCCTGTTGGTGTTCGATTTGCGCGGGCAGGGTAGCGGACTCGAACGCCTCGTGTACTACTATGCGACCGAAGGCCCGGCGATGTTTTCTGCCGACATCAGCCGCGACGGGCGTTACATTGCCGTCGCCGAGACGCCCACTCCCACGCCCGATGGCCGCGAGCTGTATGGCACGTACCAGGTCCACATCCTGCATTGAGCGCGAGCCGTCGCTGGGGCACGCGCCGGTGCGTCGCAGCGCGCGGGGCTGGATGGCGTTCTGGGTTTTGCTGCTGGCGGCTGGCTGCGGCGGCCCCTCGTCGACGCCCCCAGCCTCGCGAGCATCTGCGCTCGACGGCGCCACGGTGCGCCGGGTCGACACGACCGGCGTGGAGGTGGAGTTCCCGCGCCCTGTGCGGCTCGAACGCATCCGCGTGCGGATGTCCGGAGGGCTAGTCCACGATCAACCGACCGCGGGTTTGCGGCGGCGCTTCTTCGTGCCGCTCGACTTGCAGCTCCCGCGCACCGGCCGGCTCGAATTGGTGGCCGCCGGGGGGACTCGCGAGCTCGAGTTTGGGCTGCCCTCGACCGTCAGTCTCCTTCCGGTCACGGCCTCGATCGAGGCCCCCGAGGGACAGGATCCGGTGCCGATCGAGCGCGACTTCGGTTCCTCTCGGTCCCCCTCGGTCTCGGTAGTCGTCGGGCCCAATCGGCGCTTGCGGCTGGCGCTCCGCGCCGAGAATCAGGTCCAGGCCCGCAGCCAGATCGAGTGGATCGTCGAGTTGTCCCCCGCGACGCGGGTCACGAGCAGCTCGACCTCCTGGGTGCCAGCGGCAGGGGAGTTGCGCACGCGGAGCAGCTTGGTTCTCGCTCAGGAGAATCGCCGCGAGGTCGTCGAGTTGGAACTGCCCGCCGACGCTGCGGAACAGCGGGTGCGGATTCGCTTCCGGCAGCGACCGCTGCCGGACGGAGAGTTCGCCGACGAACGGCTCGACGTCGTCGTGCTCAATGCGTCACTGGCCGACCTGCGCGATCGACTTTGCGTGGGGAACTTGACCTTTCCGACAAATCCCCGGGGCGCGCGCGAGCACGAGCGGGCCGCCGATGAAGTGCGGCTGCCGAATCCCGTCTGGGGGGCGGTCCTCGACTGGCTGCAGCCGACCCAGCGGGTGCGCGACCGCTATGCCGAAAACGCCTGGCAGTCGCTGCCGGTGACGAATCGCACCGAGTATCCGCTGAACCTGTCGATCGTGAGTTTCATCACGGCGGCCGGTCGCGATGAGCCGCTGCTCGACTTTGCCCCGCCGCGTTGGAAAGCTCCCAAGGAATCGGCGACCAGCGAACAGTTATTGCGGATCGCCCCGGGCGAAACCGTTGTAGCCGTGCTGCCCGTCTATGTTCGCCCCGAGACGCCGAGCGGCGACTATGTGCGCCATGTGAGCGTGCGGATGCTGGGGAGTGACGAACCGCTGGCCACAGTAAGCGCGCCGTTAATGGTCGTCCGCGGCAATCCGATTGCGTCGCTGGTCGTCCTGGCCAGCCTGGCGAGCGTGGCGCTGGCGTGGTGCCTGGCGCCCTGGTTGTGGACGCGGATTCTCCGCGATCTTACGGTCGAGAACCTGACGACGATTGCCCTGATGTCGGGGGCCCACTTCCTGATCGCCTACGCCTCGCGCCTGGCGGCCGATGTCATTGCCGCGCTGACGGGGCCCTTCGCCGTCTTCCTGGCCGGCATCGGCAACGAGGGGCTGACTTCGGCCCTGGTGGCAGCGCTGATCGTGCTCGTCCCCCGCGTCGGCGTGCTGACGCTTTCGAGCCTCACCGTGTTTCTGCTGCAGGCCATGTTCACCGGGCAATTCGGCCTCGTCGACCTGCTGATGGTGACCGTCAGCATCGTGATCCAGGAGGCGCTGCTCTGGGGGCTGGGAGTCACTTCCGCGCGCCGCGGTACAGCGCTGGGTAACCGACTCACGCTCGGCTTTGGCTTGCGCATCGCGCTCGCCATTGGGCTGGGGAATGCGGCTGCTTTGTATGCGCAGTTCTGCCTGGCGACGGAGCTTTACCGGCTCTATTTCGCCGGCTGGTACGTGGCCGCGGTCGCCCTGCTCACGGGCCTGGTCTATGGCGCTCTCGGGGGCGCGGGAGGCGCCCTGTTGGGGTTTCAACTCCGCCGGGCCGACCGATGAGCGACGTCGCCATCCAGATCGAGGACCTCGGCTACACCTTTGCCGGGCGGAACGCGCCGACGCTGAGCGACGTTTCCTGCCGGCTTCCCCCCGGAAGTTGGACGGTGCTCGCGGGGCGAACCGGCTCGGGCAAGTCCACCCTGCTCCGCGCCCTGGCGGGCTTGATCCCGCATCATGCCGCGGGGGAGATGACGGGTCGCGTCCTGTTGTGCGGGCACGACACGCGCGGCGCATCGACGGCCGCGCTCGCCCGCACCGTAGGGCTAGTGCTGCAGGCGCCGCGCGATCAGATTTGCACCACCCGCGTCGAAAGCGAAGTCGCCTTTGGGCTCGAGAACCTGGCGACACCCCTCGAGGAGTTCGAGCCGCGCATTGCAGAATCACTCGAGGCCGTTGGGCTCAACGAGTATCGCCACTGCGCGATCGAGGAACTTTCGGGCGGGCAACAGCAGCGTGTCATCCTGGCCAGCATCTTGGCGCTCCGGCCGCAGGTGCTGCTGCTCGACGAGCCGCTGAGTCAGCTCGACCGCGACTCGGCGCGCGAACTGCTCGACGAACTGCAACGCTTGCGCGCCCAGGGGGTGACCATCGTCATGGCCGAGCATCGGCTCGCCGGCGTGCTGCCGAGTGCGGACCGGGTGCTGGCTCTGCAGCAGGGGGGATTGCGGGATCTCGGGCATCCCTCCTCGGCCACTGCCATGCAGGGCCTGGCCGAGATGGGGTACGATTTCGCGCCCGAGCAGTTCGACTGGCGGCTCCCATCGCGGGTCGAACCGCTGCCGCCGCAGGCCGCCGAGCCAGCTCGAGTCGCCCTCTCGGTTCGCGACCTGTCGTTCCGCTATCCCTCCTGGAACGCAACCCATTGGACGTTGCGGAACGTGTCGTTCGACGTGCGGCCGGGCGAGCGGCTTGCGGTGGTTGGCGCGAATGGGAGTGGCAAGAGCACGCTCTTCGGGCTGTTGGCCGGCTTGCTCAGGCCGACCGCCGGAACGATCCGTCGTCCTCAGGAGAGCGCGGATCGCTATCCGCTTGGCATGGTCTTGCAGCAGGCGGACCTGATGCTTTTCTGCCGCACGGTTCGCGAGGAGCTGGCCTTTGGTCCGCGCCGCCTGCGCCTCGATCGCTCCGTCGTCGAGCAGCGCGTACGCATGGTTGCCCGACAGCTCGATCTGGAGAGCTTCCTCGATGAACCGCCGCAAGCGCTCAGCCAGGGAGAACGGCTGCGCGTGGCGCTCGGGGCCACGCTCGCGCTCGATCCGCAAGTGCTGGTGCTCGACGAGCCCACCACGGGTCTCGACGCGGAGCAGCTCGAGCGGCTCGTAGCCGCGATTGGCGCCCGCGAGGGGGGCGCGCACGAGCACCGCACGGTCATCTTCTCGACGCACGACCTGCGGACCGTCGCCCGCTGTGCGGACCGCGTGATCGTTCTCGACCGCGGCGAGCTCGTCGTGGCCGGCCCGGTTGACCAAGTCGTGCGGCCCCAGTGAAACCTTTGAGAACCGATCGCAGGCCTGTGAACGCCGCTACGCTCCAAACCGGTCGCGCCGCTGCCAGTCGTTGGCTTCAACGGCTCGATCCGCGCTGCAAGCTGGCGCTCTTGGCGTGGGTTTCGACGTTGAGCGTCATCTGCGATTCGACCATCGCCCTGGCGCTCTTGGCGCTCGTGGGCGCCGGGCTGGCGACCGGGTTGCGTCTTGCGCCGCGTCGTGCGCTAGGGCTCGCCTTGGCGCTGGCGGCCATTGCCTGGGGAACGATGCTCAGCCAGGCCATCTTTTTTGGCGGCAGCCCGCGCACCGTGCTCTGGACGCTCGTCGAGCCGCGCGAATGGCACGGCTGGAAGTTTCCGGGCGTCGTGCTCTATCGAGCGGGCTTCGGCTACGGTCTCCATCAATCGTTGCGGATGATCGCCGTGACCTTGACCGGCCTGGGGGTCTGCCTGTCGACAAGTCCGGAACGGTTGTTTGCGGCGCTCGCCCGGCTGCGCCTGCCGGCAGCCCTGGGGTTCATGGTCGTCTCGGCGCTGCGAATGTTGCCATTGCTGGTGGAGGAGTACGCGATCGCTCGTCAGGCTCGGCGCTTGCGCGGAGGGGGAGGTGGCTGGCTCAGTCTTCGCGGTGGCTGGGGCGAAAGCGAATTGGCGCTGTTCGTGCCAGTGCTGGCGGGCGCACTCCGTCGGGCGACCACCCTGGCCACGAGCGTCTCGGCGCGAGGCTTCGACCCCGCCGCGCGGCGGACGTTCTATCCCCCCTTGAGATTTCACCTCGGCGAGCGCGTCGCGCTGGGGCTGCTGGCCGCCGTGTGGCTGGCCATTGTCGGCACGAAGCTCTGCTTCTGGCTCTACCTGACGGAGATCTACTACCGGCCGGAATGGCGGAGTTTGTACGCGTTTGCGCGGGAGTGGTTGTGAGCGCGGGCGGCGGACCCGACGAGACGGGTCCGTCACAGAGATTCGGACGCGAAATTAGCGCCCAGTCGCCACGCGGCCACCATTAAGGCCCGAGGCGACTTCGTTGGCGAGGCGCTTGATCCACTTGTGGACCGCTTCAGTCCGCCCGGCCGGGGGTTGCTCGGCCTTGAGGATGGCCTGCATGTAGTCGAGCGCCTGCTTCTTCTGTCGGTCGTCGGCAATCCCGCCGCGCTCGAGGTGATTCATGAGTCCGATCATGGCGACGGTGCGGAGCGCATCGTGCAGGTCGTCGACCGGCTTCTGGGGATCGACCAGCTCCAGCAGCACGGGGCGCGCGTCGGCCAGGCTGACTTGCGGGGGGCCGTTCGGAACGGGCTCCACCTGGTTCAGGTCGCCGATCACCAGCACGGCGTTCACCCGCGCCTGGGGTGAATACTCGGGCCCCTTAGCGACGCGCGTACAAAAGGGGAGGATCACCTGCTTGATCAAACGCTCGCGGGCGGGGTCCTTGCCGATCTTGAGCACTGACTTGATGTAGTTCCGAAACTTGAAGAAGTCGCTTTCGGTCTCCGGCCAGGTGAGCTGCGAGATCATGTAGGTGCCGTAATCCTCGAGCAGTTTTGCGTCGGTGACTTCGCCCGAGCGCAGCATCTTGGGGACTTCGACCTTGCCATTGCGGGGCTCGGCGGGCCGGACAACCTTCCAGGGGGAAGGGGCCTTCGCGGCTGGGGGCGGGGCCTGTGCCGCCGCGCGTTCGGAGGACGCGCACACCCCCCACGCGAGCGCTGCCAAGATCCCCCCTCGGCAAGCGCGAAGCACGAGCATTCGAGATGCTTCTCGATCCAACATCAAGCAGATCCTAACGGCCGTTGCCGGGCCTCACAAGTTGAGCAACGTGCCGCGCACGACGGCCGCCCCCTGCGACAATGGTGGCTCCGATTCGGGCAGCGGCACGGGGCCGACGCCAGCCGGGAACACAGAGTCGGGAGGCTCGTTCGCGAGATGTGTGTGGCTAAGAATCTCTGTTTCCGGTTCCCTGGCGATCCTCTTTCGCCCGATCCCGCTTGAGCGCGGCAACCGTTTGCGAGACAATCACTTGGGACCTTTCTAAACTAGTCACGCCGGCGCTCGAATGTCAAGGCGGACGCCCCGGCGCCGCAGCGTGGAACCGGCAGAAACCGCCGAGAATTCCGCACTCGCCCGCGCGCGGTAGGGGTTATGCCGATCACGCCGTGAGGAATCGAGGGACGACCATGACGCTGCTCTATGCGAGCGAGCGCTTTCTCGACCACGAAACGGGACGCCATCCCGAGCGCCCCGAGCGAATTCGCCAGGTCCTCCGCCAGCTCGAGCGGACCGGACTCGACCAGCGCTGCCAGCGCCCCCCCTGGGAGCCGGCGACACTCGATCAGTTGCGCCGCGTCCACGAGCCGGGCTATATCGCGGCCATCGAACAGTACGCCGCCCGGGGGGGTGGGCTGATCGAGGAAGACACCGTCGTCTCGCCTCAGTCGTATGGCGTGGCCTGCCTGGCGGCCGGCGCCGTCGTCGACGCGGTGGGGCGCGTACTCGCCGGCCCCGACCGGCAGGCCCTGTGCCTGGTCCGCCCTCCGGGACATCACGCGTTGGAGTCGGCGCCGATGGGCTTTTGCCTGTTCAACAACGTCGCCGTCGGTGCGCGCGCGGCCATCCGGCAGTACGACCTCAACCGCGTGTTGATCGTCGACTGGGACGTGCATCACGGGAACGGAACGCAGGCCAGCTTCTGGGAGGACCCGCAAGTGGCGTTCTTCTCGATCCACCGCTGGCCCTTCTATCCCGGCACGGGGGATCGCGACGAGACCGGCAGCGGCCGGGGACTGGGGACGACGGTCAATGTGCCAGTCGCCTTCGGCACGCCGCGCGAAGCGTATCTGGCCAAGTTCCGCCGCGACCTGGAGGACCTGGCCGCGCGGCATCAGCCCGAGCTGGTGATCGTGAGCGCCGGCTTCGATGCGCATCGCGACGACCCGGTGGGCTCGCTGGATCTCGAGACCGAGGATTTTGAGCCGCTGACAGACATCGTGTTTGACGTGGCCGAGGCTTGCGCCGGGAGTCGCGTGGTCAGCGTGCTGGAAGGGGGCTACAACACCGGCGCGCTGGCCGGCTCGGTCGAGCTGCACCTGAAGACGCTTCTTGCGCGGCAGGAGCGGGAATAGCCGCGGGCGGGATCTCGCGGCCGATCTGCCAGCACTTCTGTAGCCGAGGCCAATGGCCTCGGGCCTCGCGCTTGTAGCTGGCCTCTTCGAGGCCGGCCCGTTTTCTGTAGTCGGGGTCTGTGACCCCGACCCTTCTCTACGGTAGCGGAACCTGCACAGCCGGCCTCAGAGAGGCCAGCTCCAGAAAGCAGCGGATTACGATTGAGGCATGGACAGATCGTTTCGCCGGGCGACGGGCGCGCTTACGCCTCGGGCGTGTAGCCCAGGACGATGTCGAACCGTGCCTGCAATTCGCCGATCTTCGATCGCGGCAGCGGGGCGAAGTCGACCATCACCAGTTCGCGGGCAGCCGCGTCGCGGATTGCCCGCAGCACGCCGTCGCGCTCGTTGCCGGGGTGTCCCTTGATGTAACACTGGGTGATGAAGTCTTCGTTGCCCTTGTGCTTGACGGCGAAGTGGATGTGCGGCGTGCGGCCGGGGTAGGGGATCGGCTTGACCGTGCGGAAGTAGTACTCGCCGGTCGAACCGGTGAGGAACCGGCCAAAGCCCTGGAAATTGCCGTCGCGCTTGTCGGCGTTGCCGCTGCGCGAGTGGAGATAGGCGCCGTGGCCGTCGACCTGCCAGATCTCGACGATCGCGTTGCGGAGCGGTTCGCCGCGCGCGTCGAGGATGCGGCCGCTGAGGTGGGTGATTTCCCCCACGGCCGGCGTCAACGCATCGTTCACCACGATCAGGTCGTTGTCGGTGTCGAGCGGGAGCTTGTCGGGATAGAAGGGTCCTTCCATCTGCGCGGGAGTGCGGGCGACCTCGCCGGCAAACCCGCCGCGCGATCCGAGTGCGAACGCGCCGACCGCCAGACCGCCCAAGAATCCCCGCCGCGACCGCACCGATTGCCAGCTAGACATGGCGCCGACCCTCCATCCCTCTCGCGATGTGTGACCATCCCCCGAACACGCACGAATTGTCTCATCCCTCCTGGTAACGGGCAATGTCGGCCCGTTATTGCCGGGGCGCCGGCGGATGTGGCCCAACTGGTGCCCGCGCGGCCCGACGCTATACTTCCGAGGGAGAACCGCCGGGAAAACGCGAGCCACGGGAAGCCGCCATGAAAGCCGATCTGCGACAGGACATCCTGGCCGACGTCGAGGCCTTTTGCGAGGAATTGCGGCCGATCGAGGAAATCTGCTACCTCGAGCACCGCTACAACGAGGACGTTCCCCGGCTGGCCCTCAAGCACAACATCCTCGGCCTGATTATTCCGCCGGAATACGGCGGCCGCGGGGCCGACGCCCTCACCTATAGCCGGGCCCTGGCGCGGATCGGCCGCGAAGGGACCGGCGTGCGAACCTTCTTCTCGGGCCAGACCTCCATCGGTCAGTACCCGATTCTCCGCTACGGCAACCGCGAGCAGTGGCAGCGCTATCTCCCCCGCTCGGTCCGCGGCGAATGCATCCTGGCGTTCGGCCTGACCGAGCCCGAGGCCGGCTCGAATCCGTTGGAAATGACGACGACCTATCGCCGCGAGGGGGACAAGTTCCTGCTCAATGGCGTCAAGTACCTGATCTCCAACGGCAGCATTGCCGACGCGGTGGTGGCCTTCGCCTATCCGGAAGGGAAGACCGGCAAGGATCGCCGCGTGAGCGCCTTCATCGTCGATACCGCGGGCGAGCAAACCTTCGTCCGCGAAGAGCTGCACTCGAAGCCCGGCATGTTCACCGCCAACACCGGCATGTTCGAGATGATCAATCATCCAGTGCCGGTCGAGAATCTGTTGGGGAACGAGGGGGAAGGGTTCAAGATCGCCATGGGAACGCTCGTGTCGGGACGCTTGAGCGTGGCGGCGGGCTGCCTGGGCGTGATCGAGGATTGCCTGGCCGAAGCGGTCGAGTACAGCCGGACCCGTGCGCAACATGGCAAGCTGATCGGCAAGCATCAGCTCGTGCAGGAGCACCTGGCCATGATCGAGATGGGAAGGGCGACCAGCGACGCCCTGGTCGAACGGGCGGCCGAGGCCAAGCAGAGGGCCGACGAGAACCGGGATGATGCCCGACTGGCAGCCGAGGCCGATCTGAAAGTCGCGCAGGCCAAGTTCTGCGCGTCGAACGCCGCCTGGGAAGCGGCCGATCGCGCGGTGCAGGTCTTTGGCGGGCGCGGCTGGTCGGAGCTCTATCGCGTCGGGCGCCACCTGCAGGATGTGCGCGTCTGCCGCATCTACGAGGGGACCGACGAGATCATGAAGCTCAAGCTGGGGGCTGCCCTGCTGGGCAAGGAATTCGAGGCGTTCAAGTAAGATCGGCGAGGTCTCGGCAGTGGCTTCCGTGAGTACGATTCTCGATCAGATCGTCGCCACCAAGCGGCGCGAAATCGCCGCAGCGCAGGCGCGGTTGCCGCTCGGGCAATTGCAGGAGCGCGTGGCCGGCGCGCCGCCGGTGCGCGATTTCTTTGCTCCGCTGGCGGCCCCGGGGCCTGTGCATCTGATCGCCGAAGTGAAGCGGGCCAGCCCGTCTAAGGGGGTCTTACGCGAGGATTTTGACGCCGTCGAGATCGGGCAGACCTACGAGCGGCACGGCGCCTCCTGCCTGAGCGTGCTGACGGACGAGCCGTATTTTCAGGGGAGTCTCGAGAATCTCTCGCGGATCCGCGCGGTGGTCGAGCTGCCGCTGTTGCGCAAGGACTTTATTCTCGATCTCTATCAGCTCTACGAGGCGCGGCTCGCGGGGGCGGACGCCGTGCTGCTGATCGCCGAGTGCCTCGACGACTGCCAGCTGCGCACATTGCACAACGCGGCGATCGAGCTACAGCTCACGCCGCTCGTGGAGCTCTACGAACCCGAGAATCTGCCGCGCGTGCTGGACGCCGGCGCCACGCTGGTCGGCATCAACAATCGCGACTTGCGGACATTCAAGACCGACCTCGAGCACACGCTCCGGCTGCGCGAGCGGATTCCGCCGGAATGCGTGGTGGTCAGCGAGAGCGGGATTCGCACATCCGCCGACGTGGCCCGCCTCAAAGCGCACGACGTCCACGCGATTCTCGTGGGCGAGAGCCTCGTCACGTCGCCCGACATCGGCGCGGCCGTCGATCGCCTGCTGGGAAAGTAGCGCGCGGCGGTTGCCTAGAGCGGATCTCGGGCAAGTTCC
>JAEUIK010000203.1 GCA_016793185.1 Planctomycetaceae bacterium
TTGGGTTGAACTACTTTCGCCAATCGTTGATCGACCTGCTCGGCGGACCTGCCGTCTACGGCGAGCTGCTCGATGACATCGAAATCTGAAGACGACTTGAGTTCGAATACGTCGAGGAGAACTTATAGTGAGAAGACCGCGCAGCAAGGGACTTGTGATCGACAGCTTTGCGGGAGGGGGCGGAGCGTCGCTGGGAATCGCCTGGGCCATCGGCCGAGCGCCAGACATCGCGATCAATCACGATCCGGTGGCTATCGAAGTCCACAAGACCAACCATCCCTCCACGCGTCACGTTCGGGACGACGTCCGGTCGATCGACATCTGTCGGGTCGTCGGTCGGCGGCGAGTGTGGGCGCTTTGGGCGTCGCCCGACTGTAAAGACTTCTCCCGGGCGAAAGGGGACAAGCCGGTCAGCAAGAACATCCGCGGCCTGGCCTGGGTCATCGTCAAATGGATTGAGCAGCTCGGCGACCGGGCCCCGAATGTACTGTTCCTCGAGAACGTCCGAGAATTCGAGGAATGGGGGCCGGTGCTGCCCGCCTGGCAGTGTCAGGGGTGCGACTGGCGAGGAACCGAGGGGCAAGTAAAACTCTGCCGCACCCGCCGCCGCTGCCCGCGGTGCAACTCGCTGCGAGTTCGCCTCACCGAAAAGTGGCTACGCGATCCTACCCGCAAGGGTCTCACGTTCCGCCGCTGGCTGGGGCGACTGCGGAACCTTGGATACGAGGTGCAACACCGCGTCGTGGACGCCGCGGATTTTGGCGCACCAACGCATCGGCGACGCCTGTTTCTGGTCGCACGCCGCGACGGGAGCCCGATCGCCTGGCCGGAGCTGACCCACGCAAGTCCGAAGAAGATCGCCGATGCGCCGCTGTTCAACATCTTGAAGCCGTGGCGTACGGCCGCGGAGTGCATCGACTGGTCGATCCCCTGCAAGAGCATCTTCGAGAGAGAGCGACCGCTGGCTACGAACACGGAACGCCGCGTGGCGATGGCCATCAAGCGGTATGTCTTGGAGAATCCGAATCCCTTCATCCTCCGCTATCGCGGTTCACACGAGTCAAGCGGAGTGCCGCTTGGAGACCCCTTGCCGACTGTGACGGCTGGCAGCCACCAATCGCGCCCTGCGGGCGCAGGCCATGCGCTTGGACTCGTTGTTCCACAAATCGCGCCGTTGACGCATGCCGGTGACCGGCGCTGTCACCCCTGCGACGAGCCACTACCGACGATCACGACAGCGAACCGGGGCGAGTTGGCGTTATTGGCGCCGAGCCTGGTCCGCTTCAACGGAGAGCCCTTGGACGGGGACACGCGAACTCAGTCTCTCGAACAGCCGTTGACGACGCTCGACGGAAGCAACCGTTTGGCACTGGTCTCGCCCTCGCTAATCCAAACCGGCTTCGGCGAGCGTGACGGCCAGGCGCCGCGCGTACCTGGGCTTGATAAGCCGCTGGGAGCCGTCGTCGCGGGGGGAGGCAAGCACGCGCTCGTTACGGCCATGCTGGCTAAACACAACGGCGGAGTCGTTGGACAGACCATCGATTCCGGGCTGGGCACCATCACGGCCCGTGATCACCACAGTCTCGTGACGGCCAACCTGGTGCAGCTCAATCGCCATTGTGCGGGGCGCGGCCTCGACGAGCCGAATCGCACGGTGACCGGAGGTGGTAATCACTCCGGCCTCGTGGCCGCCAGCCTGATCCGCATGAACCACGGCGATAAACAGTGGAACGGCGTCGACGAGCCCCTCGTGACGATTACCAGCGCCAACCACGCCGCCTTGGTCTATGCGTTCCTGATCCGCTACTTCAACACTGCTATCGGCCAGCATCTGACCGAGCCGCTCTACACGATTACCGGCAAGGATCGCTTTGGTTTGGTCGTGGTGCAGGTTCACGGCGCCTACTTCTACATCGCCGACATCGGCATGCGGATGCTCGTGCCGCGGGAACTGGCCCGGGCCCAAGGCTTCCCCGACACCTATGTGATCGAGCGGGCCGCGGGGCGTAAGTTGCCGAAGGACAAGCAAACATCGCTGATCGGCAACAGCGTCTCACCGTATCCGGCCGCCGCAATTGTGCGCGCTAATCTGATGCCGCGCCTCGCAAACGCGTGACATCCGAACCTTGTCAAGGAGAGCCGATGATCGTTGCTGCTGCTATAGGTGAGACCGGGGGTCGGATCTTGATGGTCGGACTGACCGAGGCCGATATTCTCCAGCTCCGCAAGGGGCGGACCAAGACCAAGGAGGGGAGCTCCGAGTACGGGTTCAGCTCGCTCGTTGTCTTCCTGGGCAAGTCCGACCAGGAAATGATCCAGCTGCTGAGCCAGGCGGGCACCGTCCGCCGCGACGATCTCTTTCCCGGCGTCGGCAGCGGCTGAGGCCAACATGTCGCCAATCGTGATGTTTGTTCTGGGATTCGGTAGCGGACTGAGCTTCGCGGCGATGGTCGCCGCGTTGGGCGAGACAGCCAACAACGAGGGAAACGAAACGATGGGCTTCAGGATCAATCTCGAAGGGTTGCTGGAGAGCGCCGCCCTGCTCCTCAAGACGAGTTCTCATTCCAACATCCACGCCGGCGGCTACGCCAGCGAGCTGCGGCAGCTGTCCAAAAACCTTCGCGAACTGCGGGATCGGCACGCCGCCGGCGACACGTCCGTCGTCGACGAGTTCTTTTCGCTCTACGTGTTCGACTGACTATTTCACGTGAAATAACCTGTGGAGGAATGATGAGACCCCGAACCATTCACGTGTTGATATGCATGGCGAATTCGGTGGGGGCGTTCTCTTCGGCCGTGGCGGCGGTGATCGCGGCCCTCAATGAGCGGCCGGGGTTGGCGATCATTTACGCGTTCGTCCTGTTCTTGAACGTTGCCATACTTGAACACTATTTTCCAGCGGCCGTGTCCGAGCCGGATTGACCGAGAGGAGATCAACAGAATCTTGACGCGCGCTCCGGAGGCTCGTAGGCTGGCGGACGCATGACGACCTCACGAAGAGGGAGTGACACTCGCCCCGCGGGAGGGAATCCCTCAGTCGGCGGCGAGCAAGCCGAGCAGGCCGCGTTGATGCAATACGCGGCCGATCTGCTGCGCCGCGGCCTCAAGCCCGGCTTCAACGGCTACACCCGGCTCGTGGTCTGCTTTCGGGCCGGCCAGATCCAATGGGCCAAACCCCGCTATCGCGAGGGGGTCGTCCGTCCCGGACCCACCAAGCCGCTGGGAACCGAGGCCGACCTGGTTACCAAGGTGCAGGCCCTGATCGCGTCGCTGATCAAGGCGGGGCGCAAACCCGATATGTTCGGCGAGGCCGAGCTGCACATGACATTCGTCGGCGGCCAATGCGTCGCGATCGAGCGGAGTTTCGAGCGGCACCTCAGGGCCGAGGACTTGCAAAAGGCCTCGTAAGTATGCGGAGAGCGGTTTTGTAAAGCCAGTTTGACAAATCGCGGCCGGCAGAACACTGCAGCCCACCTTCACTCGCCTTCGGGCGGGAGATCGGTGGGCTTTTTTCGTTTGGGGACGAGTGGATGCGACCTCCCACGATCGAGGAACTGCTCGTCGCCCTGGCCGCCAGCCTGTACTGGGCCCTGACCTTCCACCGGGGCGGAGCGTGACGATGATGACCTTCAGCGGAGAAATCGCTCCCAACGCGGCCGCGATCATCGCCGGCCTCGGGAGCGGCGACATCCTGGCCATGGCCGGCCGCTCGCGCGTCTCGCGCACGATCAAGGTCGGCACCTGCTCGCGCTTCAGCCACGTCGCCGGCATCAGCCGCATCTCGCACGAGCTGCTCAAGCGGCTCGCCCGCCAGGGGGCCTTCGATCACCTACAGCTGCAGCCCTTCCCCGATGGCACGCCGCTGGTGGCCGGCTGGACCGATCGGCACGTGCTGATCGAGGCCACCACGCTCTGCACCGATCCCTGCATTTTCCTGGGCACCCCCGTGCGCGGCGTCCAGGCCCACGTGCCGGCCGAGCGGATCGCCAAGTACGACGGCCAGGTCTGGGTCTGCAAGGTCAACCCCGACTACCCGCTGACCGACGTCGAGGAGGACCAGCTCGCCACCTACCTCCTGCGCCAGCTCGGCAAACCCTACGACGACCCCGGCGCCCTGATGAGCGTGGCCGGCGAGATCCTCCGCCGCACCGTGCTGATCAAGTGGCTGCTCGGCTGGCGGGCCGACCTGAACAAGGTGTTTTGCGACCGGCTCTGGGCCGGGGCGCTCCGTTCGATCAATCGCTTCGCCTTCGAGAACCCCGGCGGCTACACGCCGGGAAGTTTCGTGCTGCGCCTGCTCGAAGTGGGCATGCACCTGGAACCCGTGCGAGTGAAATGACCATGCCCCGATCTGCCATCCATCTGCTCGCCGCGTTCGTCTTCGGCCTGGCCGTCGGCGTCGGGATTTTGGTGTATCAGGCCAACCGGACCGCGCGCTGGCACACGCAGGGGCAGGTGCTCACCGTCTGGCGCCACCCCCGGAGCGACGAGCAGCCGCCGCGGGATCGCATCCTCGATCGCCGGGCCCAGCGGACCGCGGACTTCTACTGGGAAACGAACAACGCCGGCGAGTGGCGGTGGGTCCACGTTGGCCGCCGCCGTCTGGTGGCGAGCGGACCGGCCTGGGAATGCCAGTGGCGCCCGATGACCGAGGCCGAGCAAAAGCGCTTCGGCCTCGCGCCCCCCGGGCTGCCGTGCGAACTGTGGCGGTGGGAAACCAACAGCGACTTCGAATTCCGCCTGGTGCGGTACGTCAGGAGCTCCAGCGATGGCTCGCCTCATTAGTCTCTTCGTGATGGGCCTGCTGCTCGTGGCTGCGGGCTGCGACGGCCAACCCAAGAAGAAGCGGCCGCGCACCGTGCCGCAGCAGTGCCCCCCTGGGCAGCCCTGTCCCTACCAGACCGTGCGGCTCGACGAGATCCCGATCGTCAATCCGCCCCCCAACAGCCGCTTCAAGAACTACGCCGGCGGCTCGTGCTACCACGCCTCGATTCAGCAGGTGATGGTGATGCAGGGCTTTGGCGACGAGGCGCTCGAGTACCGCGCGAAATACGCCCACGCCGCGAGCACGAACACGATCGCCGACAACCTCGATCGCGAGGGATTCCGGTTCGCGTACACCGATCGCGGCGATGTGGGCTTTCTCGAGTGGTGCATGCGGACGCGCCGGGCCGCGGCGATCACTTACTTCCCGAGGCACGCGGTCACCCTGGTCCACCTGGACCAGCAGAACGCGATGCTGCTCGATAACAACCGCGTCGCGCAATACATCACCATCCCGCGCGACGAGTTCCTGCATCGGTGGCGCCACGAGTTCGGCGGCGGGGCGATCACCGTCGTCTACCACCCGGTGCCGCCGCTCCCCCTGTGACCCACGCATAGCCCGCGCAAGCGGCTCGGTTCCACCTTTTTTTCAAGGAGCTTGCCATGAAAGCGTTGCTCTTCGCCTCACTGCTGGCCGTGGCCGCGGTGACCGTCGCCAGCCCGGCCGAGGCTGGCATCTTCCGTCGACGCGTTCCCAACAACGGCCCCGCGCCCGTGATGCCCGCACCGGTCCCCCATCGGCAGCCCCTGGTCGAAGAGCGGATCACGAACCTGCCGGAGGATGGCGGGATGTGCTATTTCACGGTCTTCACCTCGGCCAATCCCGAGGCGAATCCGAAAGAGCGGCAACTGCTCGAGACGCTGCGGACCAACCCGACGCTGCTGAAGATCACCTCGCAGTGCCACTTCCACCACATCCAGGCCGACAACCCGCTGTTCGCCGGGCGCTACCAGCCGTACGTGGGCAACATCATGCCGGCCGTCGTGCTGCAGGAACCGCGAGGCGACCACAACGTCTTTTTTCGCCGCACCGGGTCCAGCGTGCCCGACGACGGCGACGAGCTGGCCGAGGCGATCGTCGAATCGATCCGCGAGCGGTTCTCGCCGCCGACGCGATTGGCGAACCAGGCTCCGCCGCTGCAGCCGGCGGTTCAACCTGTGGTGCACACGGCGAGCCAGGCAGCGCCCCAGGTCCAGCCGGCCGTCGCCGCCGCGGCAGCGGCACGTCCGTTTCACCGGCCGAAGCCCGAACCCTCTCCCTGCCCGAATCCGAACGTCGCCCCGCCGCAAAACCCGAACGTGAACGTCGTGGTGGCGCCGCCTGATATCGGAGCGATCGAAGAGGACGAGGAGTCGACGTCGGACTACACGCTCGGCCTGGCCGCGGCGGCGTTCGTGACGGTC
>JAEUIK010000220.1 GCA_016793185.1 Planctomycetaceae bacterium
GCTCGCTGCCGTCGGGCCCTTGTTGCCGGAGGACGAGTCCGACCTCGCGGCCACGCTCGGTGCCGGTCCCGCGGGGTAGCACCGGAAAGCTGACGATCAAGGACCCCAGTAGCGTGGCGTGCAGGAGCAACGAGAGTACCCACGAGGGAACGGCCAGCCGACGACTCGCGGCAGACGTTGGATCGGCGATCGAAGTCGACTCCGCCATCATTCGCCCGACGAGCTGAAACGAGGGGCACACCCGCAAGGTCGACCTCGCGCACGGTGCGTTCTAGCGCCAAGATAGGGGAAAGTGCGTCGCGCGCGCTTCATCGTGGCGACGCACTCTCTTTTCGTAATACTAGGTAGGGTCTTTACTTGAGTCAACGCGAGCTCGCCGTGCGCCGCTCCCTGAACGGGCGTGCGCGCCAAGCGGTACAGCGATTCCCCAATTGCCTCGGCGCGCTCGGCCGGCGCTGGCCTCCCAGCGCGCGCGAACGTCTCCGCGCCCCTCCTAGCCAGTTCCGGCAGCCTTCTTATAATCGAGTTTGACTGCTTCCCACTGCTCGACCCCCTTCCCTGTTGGCGATCGAACTGGCCTGCGCGGGGCCAGACCTCGGGCTGACTTCGCCCAGCGCCTAGCGGATGTTGCTGTGCAAATTGTCCAGTACCCCCACCCTACCCTGCGGCACGTCTCCAAACCTCTCAAGCGAGTCGATGCCGAGCTGCGCGCGATGGTCGGCCAGATGTTTGAGCTGATGTACGCCGCGTCGGGCATCGGCTTGGCGGCCAACCAGGTCGACCTGCCGTATCGCCTCTTCGTGCTGAACACCTCCGGCGATCGGCAGCAGAAAGAGCTGGAGCAGGTCTTCATCAACCCGGTCATCACCCGGCGACAGGGTTCGGCCGAGGGGGAGGAGGGATGCCTCAGTCTCCCCGGCCTGTACGCCGAGGTGAAACGTCCCGAGAAGATCAGCGTGCAGGCCTACAACCTGCAGGGCGAAGAGATCTCGGCCGACCTCGATGATCTTCCCGCCCGCGCGGTGCAGCACGAGCTCGACCATCTGAACGGCAAGCTGTTTATCGACCATTTGCCGCCGACGAAGTTGATGGAGCTGCGCGACGCGATTCGCGAGTTCGAGCTCGAGTTTGACAGCCGCCGGCAGCGGGGCGAGATTGGCGACGACCAGTCGCTGCGAGCGCGGCTGTTGGATCTGGAACAACTCCGAACCTGAACGTCGGCGGCTCTCGATGCGACTTGTGATGATGGGAACCGGCGGTTTCGCGCTGCCGACCTTCCAGGCCCTGTTTCGGACGCACCACGAGGTGCGCGCGCTGGTCACGCAGCCGCTGCGCAACGAGCGCGGCGCGACGATCAGCCCGCTCCGCGGCATCGCCAAGCAGCAAGGGCCCGCGATCTTCGACCCCGAGGACGTGAACAGCCCGGAATCGCTGGCGCGCCTACAGAGCTTCGAGGCCGATCTGTATATCGTGGCCGACTACGGGCAGATTCTCTCGGCCGATGCGCTGGCGACGGCTCGCCTCGGCGGCATCAACCTGCACGGCTCGCTGCTCCCCAAGTACCGCGGCGCCGCGCCGATCAACTGGGCCCTCTATCACGGGGAGCGCGAGGCGGGCGTGTCGATCATTCACATGACCCCGCGCATCGATGCCGGCCCCGTCTTGGCCCAGGCCAGCCTGCAGGTCGAACCCGACGAGACCGCGCCGCAGCTCGAGGCGCGGCTGGCGGCGCTGGGTGCCCCGCTGGTCTGCGAGATCCTCGACCGGCTCGAGCAGGGACCGGTGCCCGAGGTGCCGCAAGACATCCATCTGCGCACCAAGGCCCCGCGCTTGAAGAAACAGGACGGCGCGATCGACTGGAGCCGCCCAGCCGCGGCCATCCACAACCAGATGCGCGCGCTCGAGCCCTGGCCCAAGACATTCACCTACTGGCTCCGCGCCGGCGGCCAGCCGCTGCGGTTGATTCTCGGCAGAGCGCATGCGGTGCCGGCGCCGGCGACCGCCGCGGGCGTCATCCTCGAAGCGGGGGGCGACACGCTCGTGATCGGCACGGGCGACGGAGGGCTGAAGATCGAATCGATCCAGCCCGCCGGCAAGAAGTTGCTGGGCACCGCCGAATTCCTCCGCGGTTACCCGGTGGCGGTCGGCGACCGCTTCGGCGCCGAGCCGGCCGGGTAGGCGCCTCACGACGCGACGACTGTCTGTTCCTTTTGGACGGGCGCCGAGCGATGTGGTATCAACAACCGTAGTGCCCTCCAACGGAACCATTCACAGCGGCATCTGCCGTGGGAGATCAGCCATGCT
>JAEUIK010000221.1 GCA_016793185.1 Planctomycetaceae bacterium
CGTCGTCATGCTGGCCGTGGCCATGCTCGGAGCGGCGACGCTCTTCCCCAGGCTCCACTGGCGGCAAGCGTTCGGTTTCGCGCTCGGGTTGGCCCCGTCGCTTGCCATCTGGATGCTCTACAACTGGATCTGCTTCGATCACCCCCTGACCACGGGCTTCGTCCATCACGCCTTGCCGCTGTATGGCGAGGCCTATCAGTCCGGCTTTCTCGGGATTCAACCGCTCGATCCGCTGGCGGTGCCGGGCATGCTCTTCTCGCCCGCCCGCGGCATGTGCTTTCTCTCGCCGTTCCTGGTCCTGGCGCCCGTCGGCTGGTGGCGGCAGTTCCGCGGCGGCGAGTTTCGCTGGGACGCCATCCATGCGGCACTACTCGCCGGAAGTCTCTTCCTCTTTGCCATGACCACGATCGACTGGCGCGGCGGCTGGGGAACGGGCACCCGGTATCTGGTGCCGATGGTCCCCTTCCTGCTGGTCGGAGTGGCGGGTGCGCTGCGCGGCGTCCGCGCCGGCGAACCGGTCTCGATCCTCTTCGGAGGACTGGCCGCCGTGGGCGTCATCCTGGTGGCGGCCGCGTCGATCACCGTCCCGCTGTTTCCGCAGGAGTTCGACAACCCCTGGGTCTCGCTCGTGGGGCGACTGCTTGGCCAGGGCTATCTGGCCCCGCATCTGGGAACCGGCGCGGCGGGCGCGTGGGGAGGACTCGTTCCGTATTTCTTGGGAGCGCTCGTGACGTTGGTTCTCGTGACGACGTCGGGCCCCGCGCGCAACCTGGGCGTCACCGCTGCCGCGGCGACCTTGAGCCTGTCGCTGGCGTTGATCATCATCGGATGGCAGGCCACGATCCCCGAGCCTCCCGGACGTCAACTCGTGCGCGACATCACGCGCGCCGAATGCCTGATGCGGTTAGGCTTCTTTGAGCAAGCCGCGCGTGAAATGTTGGCGCTGCAGGAGACGCCTCGCCCGCCGTCCAGCGATGCTGCACCAGGCGGCAGCACCAGGAGCGAGCCATGAAGCGCACCCTGCTGGGCATCGTCGGCGGCGCCGCCGGGTTATTGCTCCTGCTGGCGGCCTTCCGCGTTGCGGCGGCCTTCTATGAGCCGCATCGGCCTCCCATCCCGATGCTGGCCGAGCACCAGGCCAGCCTGGCCGCCACGATGGCGCAGACCAAGCGAATGGAGCTGGCCTTCGAGCTCGCCCGCCGGGCCATCGAGACCAATCCCGATTCGGCCGGGGCGCATCACACCCTGGCAGTGCTGTACGCTCAAGCCAATCAGCCCCTCGAGGCGATGGTCGAATATCGCCAGGCCATCCGTTGCCAGCCTGACCTGCTCGAGGCGCGGATCGACCTGGGCATTCTGCTGGGGCAGGCGGGGCGTCTCGACGAAGCGGCAGAGCAATTTCGCGCTGCAGGCGACGACCCCGACGCCCGCTATAATCTGGAGATCACCGAGCGGGCGATACAAGAGCAGAAGCGCCGCCGCCGACCTTAGCCCCACGCCGGAAATTCCTTGCCGCCACCATCGCCACCCCCCGCCGAGCTCGCCGCGCCGCGCCCAAGCGGACAGAACTCCGTGCCCTACGTGCGGGTCTTCTTGACCTTCGCCCGCAACAGCCTCGTCCGCGACATGACGTTTCGCGCCAATTTTCTGATCGAGGCCGTGACCGCGCTCGCCTGGATGGCGATGAACTTGACGTTTTACTTGCTGATCTTCAACTACACGACCTCGATCGGCGCCAATACCGGCTGGGGGCGCTACGAGTTTTTCGTGTTCCTCGCGACGTCGCTGTTCGTGAACAGCGTGGTCCAGGCCTTCTTCATGCCCAATGCCAACGAGTTCGGCGAGCTGATCCGGTCGGGCGGACTCGACTTTGCCTTGCTCAAACCGATCGACACGCAGTTCTTGATCTCGTTGCAGAAGATCGAGTGGTCGGCGCTGGGCAACTTCGCGATCGCGGGCGTGCTGCTGGGGGTCTCGCTCTGGCAACTGGACTACCGGCCCGGCTGGCTCGAAGTGCTGCTCTATCCGTTCTTCATCGCCTGCGGGGTCGCGATCCTCTACAGCCTGACGATCGCGATGGCCGCAGTGGGCGTCTGGCTGGGGCGCAACGAGAGCCTGTACGACTTCTGGTTCTATCTGACAAATTTTTCGCGGTACCCAATGGAGATCTACCACGGCAGCTTCGGCACCCCGCTGCGGATCTTTTTCACGTTCGTGGTGCCGGTGCTGGTGGTGGTGAACGTGCCCGCCCGATTTCTGGCGATGCCATTGGATCGCTCGATGTGGTGGCTGGCCGCGATCGCGCTGGCGCTGACGGCCACGAGCCTGATCCTCTCACGCTGGATCTTTCAGAAAGCGCTCTTGAGCTACCGGAGCGCGAGTAGTTGAAGTCGAAGCGGGCAGCGTGTCTGCCAAAGGTAGCGAGGGCGCCGCGCACGACCGGTTTCGACCCGCGTCTCACTCACTGCGAATCACGCCCGCGGTTCTTGCGCAGGTCGTAGGATTGCGTCACGGATGGGGGCTCGGCAGCCGCGCCCCTGACACTTCGCCCCGAGTATGTTAGGCTTGAGGGCCCCCCTGGCGACGCTTGCGCCCTCCCGGCAGCCCCCGGTCGCTCGATTCCCTGGCGATGTACCTCGACGATGAAACTGGCGTTCAGCTCCAACGCGTACCTGCACTTTTCCATCGAGCAGACGATCGAAAAGATCGCCGCCTTGGGCTACCAGGGACTCGAGATTCTGGCCGACGTGCCGCATGCCTGGCCCGCCGGACTGTTGCCACCGCAGATCGACTCCATCCGCCGCGCTCTCGACCGGCACGGCCTGGCGATTTCGAACATCAACGCGTTCATGATGAACGCCGTGGCCGACCCCCGGCAGCCGTATTGGCATCCTGCCTGGAACGAGCCGTATGCCCCCTATCGCGCGATTCGCCGCGAGCACACCCGGCGCGCCTTGCAATTGGCCCACGAGTTGGGGGCTCCCCACATCACGACCGAACCGGGGGGACCGGCATTTCCTGGGCAGTCGCCCGACCAGGCGGCGGCGCTCTTCTACGAAGAGCTCATGCCCTGCGTCGAAGTGGCGGAGCGGCTGAACGTCGGCTTGTTGATCGAGCCCGAGCCCGAGCTGTTGATCGAGAAGTTCGAACAATACCTGAAGTTCGTCGAGCGCGTGCAGAGTCCGCTGGTGGGCCTGAACTTCGATATCGGCCATGCCTACTGCGTGAGCGAGGATCCCGAGCGGTGGGTCGCCCCGATGGCGGGCCACACGCGGCACTATCATTTCGAGGACATCGCGGCGACGCGCGTCCACAAGCACCTGATCCCAGGTCGCGGGGCGATCGACTTTGCCGCGGTCTTGCGCGAGATCGTGGCGACCGGCTACGATGGCTGGTTGACCGTTGAGCTCTATCCCTACATCGACGAGCCCGACGCGGCCGCGCTGGAAGCCTACGAATACCTGACCTCGCTGGCCCGGCGTCTCGACGTTCCGCTGGCGCGTGCCTGACCGCGGCGGCCAAGCGCGATAACTCCATGACTGCAACCGACGCACGAAGCTCAGCTCCACCCCATTCGCCGCTGCGCGCCTGGCTCGAACTGCTGCGGCTGCCGAACCTGGCGACCGCTTGGTCCGACATCCTGATGGGCTTTCTGGTCACCCATTCCGGCTTCGCGCCCTGGCCCATCTTGCTGCTCTTGCTGGCCGCGTCGAGCGGTTGCTACCTGGCCGGCATGGTCCTCAATGACGTCTTCGACCTCGAGACCGATCGCGTCGAGCGGCCGGGGCGTCCGCTTCCTTCGGGTCGCGTGTCGCGAGCCGCGGCCCTCCGCGGCGGAATCTTGTTGCTGGCGGGCGGCGTGACCGCGGCCTGGATCGTCGCGGTAATGGTCGGCGAGTGGCGACCGGGCATCGTGGCTACGCTCCTGGCCGGCGCGGTCTGGTTGTACGACGGCCCCGCCAAGCGACTGGCGATCGCCCCGCTGATCATGGGAAGCTGCCGGAGCCTGAACGTGCTGCTCGGGATGAGCGCGGCAGCCGCGCCGTGGCAGCCCTACCAGGGGGTGATCGCGGCGGGCCTGGGCCTCTATATTGCCGGCGTTACCTGGTACGCCCGCACCGAGGCCCGGCCGAGCAACCGCCTCCGCCTGGCGTTCGGCCTGGGAATGATCCTCTTGGGATTGGGGCTATTGGCCTGGTTTCCCGATTGGGTCGTGGCGGACGGCGCCGCGGCAAACCTTCAACTCCAGACCACGCCCGACCGCTGGCGGTTGCTGATGGCCCTCTTGGGTGCTCTGATCGGATGGAGGCTCCTCTGGGGGATCCTCGAACCCATTCCCGCGCACGTGCAGCTGGGGGTGAAGCAGGCAATCCTCTCGGTGATCGTGCTCGATGCGTCGATCACGTTCGTGTTCCGCGGGTTCGACGGAGCGCTGCCGGTCCTGGTGTTGCTGATCCCGGCCATGTGGCTGGGAAAATGGATCTACTCGACGTGAGACCTTGCTGATGGCCCAACCTGTCGTCCTGCTCTCCATTCCCGGTCTGCGCGCGCGCGATCTCGCGTCGATGCCGCGGTTGCAAGCGTTGGCTGCGTCCGGCCAGCAGGCCCGGCTCGTCCCGGGCTTTCCGGCGGTGACCTGCCCGGTGCAAGCCAACATGACGACCGGGCTCGCGCCGCGCGAGCATGGGATAATCGCCAACGGCTTCTATTATCGCGACCGCCACGAGGTCGAGATGTGGACCGCCTGGAACGAATGCATCCAGCGGCCGCAGATCTGGGACACGCTGCACGAGCGCCGGCCGGGGACGACGTCGGCGGTCTGGTTCGCCCTGCACAGCAAGGGCTGCGGCGCCGACTATGTCTGCACGCCCGCTCCGATCCACAATCCCGACGGTTCGGAATCGCTCTGGTGCTATACCAAGCCGACCGAGTTGTACGGCGAGCTGCGCGACACGCTAGGGCATTTTCCGCTGCAGCATTTCTGGGGACCGCTGGCCAACATCAAGTCGAGCGCCTGGATCGTCGACTCGGCGATCCATGCCGCCCGCACCTTGCGGCCGGAGTTCTTCTACATCTACCTGCCGCACCTCGATTACGCCGCGCAGAAGTTGGGGCCCGACAGCGAGGCTGCCCGACAGGCCGTGGTCGACCTGGATGGGGTGCTCGGCAAACTCATCGACGAGGTCGAGGCCGCGCTGGGGGCCGAGCCGCCCCTCTGGTTGGTCGCCAGCGAGTATACGATCCAACCGGTCGACCATGTGACCTATCCGAATCGCGTGCTGCGCCAAGCGGATCTCCTGCGCGTGACGCAGGAGGGCGACGCCGAGCTCCTGGATTTCGCCGGCAGCCAGGCTTGGGCGCTGGTCGATCATCAGTTGGGCCACATCTTCGTGAAAGACGCCCAGCCGCGAGTCGTCGCGCAAGTCGCCGAGCTCTTTCGTGGGCAGCCGGGCATCGCCGAGGTCCTGGTCGGGGACGAGCTCCAGCGCTACCACCTCGACCACCCGCGCAGCGGCGAGGTGGTCCTCGTCTCGACTCCGAACAGTTGGCAAGCCTACTACTGGTGGCTCGACGATCAGCACGCGCCGGCGTTTGCCCGGACGGTCGATATCCACCGCAAGCCGGGCTATGACCCCGTCGAGATGCACTTCGATCGGCAGACGATGTCGATACCGCTCGATGCGACACTCGTCCGCGGCTCGCACGGGGCCCCCGTGCCCCGGGACCAGGCGGAAGGGGTGCTCCTCAGCTCGCGTCCCGGCGTCCTGCCGGGTGCTACCCTGGCCGACACCGACGTCGCCGGGATCGTTCTGCAACAATTCGACGCAGGCTGAATCCCATGAGCCACGATACTGCGTTCGAGATGGCGAGCTCGAGCATTCGCTTTGGTCCCGGCGTCACGCGCGAAGTCGGCGCCGACGTGGCCGATCTCGGTGCGCGGCGCGTGCTGGTCGTGGCCGATCCGCGGCTGGTCGACAAATACCCCGTCCAGACCGTGCTTGAGAGTCTGGCCGCCGAAAAGCTCGAGGTCACGCTGTTCGACCGCATTCGGGTCGAACCGACCGATGAGTCGTTCGCGGCGGCGATCGCCGCCACGCTGGCGGCCGCACCCGATGCGATCGTCGCGGTCGGCGGCGGCTCGACGATCGACACTGCGAAAGCGGCCAATCTGTATGCCACCTACCCGGCCGAACTGTTGGATTACGTCAACCAACCCGTCGGCCGCGGATTGCCGGTGCCCGGTCCGTTGAAGCCGTTGATTGCGATTCCGACGACGGCCGGCACCGGCAGCGAGA
>JAEUIK010000273.1 GCA_016793185.1 Planctomycetaceae bacterium
GATAGTTCCGCGCCCGGGCGTAGTAAATGTCGCGCTGGATCGAGCCGTTCAGGCTGGCGGCGATGGTATGCTTGTGCGCTTCGTACTGAGCGTAGTACTGGTGGAAGGCCTTCTTCCGGACTTGCCGCGAGGGCGAGTGCAGAAACGCCGAGTACGACGAGTGCGAGAGCTCGACGGTCTCCCCCCGCTCGTTCTTCAGCAGTCCGAACTTCAGGTCGGCATCCTGCAGCTGGCGGAAGATCTGCGAGGCGGCGCTCGACATCTCGCTCTGCATCGCCAGCAGCTTTTCCTCGCGATCCGTCAGCGTGTGCGGCTTGTAGCGCAGCCAGCGCTCGAGCATCAGGCGGTATGGCGCCAGTTGCTTGGCCGCGAGCAGCTCGCGCATCTTCTTGTCGGGAATCGCCATCAGCTCGGGCTGCAGAAAGCTCGAAGCCTGCGCCGCGCGGCTGGCCGCGTTGTGAAAACGGGCCTGCATCCGCTGGTAACCGCTGTTGCTCGTATCCTCGGCGGTGCGCAGGAAGGCGTAGGTGCCCAGCCGCTCCCCCTGGCGATCGACCTCGAGATAGTACTTGAGGCACGCGGCCAGCGTTTTGGGATCTTCGGCCAGCTTGCCCTGGAAGCGGGCGTAGCCCGGAATCTGTTTTTCGTATTTGGCGAAGGCCTCTTCCCACGCGTGGTCGTCGACAAAGAGCTTGCCCAGGTCCCAGGTATCGGCCTGTTTGACTTGCGAACGGGGAGGGAGGCGTTTGACTTTGGTCATGCGTACAACTACTCGGTGGTGCCAACGGGAAGAGAAAGCTTTCGGCGTATTGTGCCACGACCGGGGCGAGACCGCACCTGGAACGCCGGTGCTCCGACCGCAGTCGGCGGAGGGGAGGGGTGGCCGACGGGGAGACCCATCACCACTTGATGGCGGCCGTGCCCCAGGTCAGACCTGCCCCGAAACCGGAAATGACGACCGTCTGACCGCGGCGAATGCGGTCCTGGGCCCAGGCTTCGTCCAGGGCGATGGGGATCGTCCCGGCCGTCGTATTGCCGTAGCGGTCGAGATTGACGAAGAGCCGGGCCAGATCGATTCCCAGGTGGTCGGCGGCCGTCTGCAGAATCCGGATGTTTGCCTGGTGCAGGACGTAGAGATCGACGTCGTTGCGATCCAGCTCCGCAAACGACAAGACCTCGGAGACCGTGGCCTCCAGGGCGTGAACTGCCCAGCGAAAGACTGCCCGGCCGTCCATTTTGAGGAACTCGCCCCGTTCGCCGGGGCGGGCCTGCTCGGGCGGGATCCGCGACCCCCCCACCGGGCGGTAGAGCATCTGCTGTCCGGCGCCATCGGCCCCCAGCGCGTAGGAGAGGAGCCCCTGTTGGCCGCTGCCGGCCGCCATGAGGACGGCCCCCGCTCCGTCGCCGAAGAGCGGGTACGTCCCCTGGTCGAACGGATCGATAATGCGCGACATGCAGTCGGCGCCGATGACCAGCGCCAGTTGGCTGGCGCCGGTGGAGACGAACTGCGCGGCGGTGGCCGCCGCGTAGACGAACCCGCCGCAGGCCGCGGTCAGATCGAACGCCGGCGCCGTGATCTCGAGCTTGTTCTGGACAAGGCAAGCGGTCGATGTACCGACGTGGTCGGGCGTGGCCGTCGCCACGATCAAGAGGTCGACGTCTGCGGCGCGGACGCCCGCTTTGTCGAGAGCCACGCGAGCCGCGGCGACCGACATATCGCTCGTGGCCATCTCGGGCGCGGCATGGCGGCGCTCCTGAATGCCGCTCCGTTGCAGGATCCAGTCGGCGTCAAAGCCCAGACGCGTTTCCAGTTCGTCATTGGTGACGATCCGCTCGGGCAGGTAACTCCCGGTGGCGACAAACTGGATGCCCATCAGCCGCCGCGGGGTCCAACCCAACAACCGAGGGTGCTCGCTGATCATCGCCATGCGTTGCGCGTCCGTGCTTACGAGTCGTTGCGGGCCGGCTCGAGTCCCCCTCTTGCCGGCCGAGTACTTGCGGGCCGCACCACGGCGGCCATACCTTTACCGAGCTTCGACGGGAATCTCCTGCCACGAGCGCGTCGCCTGGCTGGCCAGCACCGCGTCGGCCACCACTTGCGAGCGCAGCCCGTCGTAGAAACTCGGAACCGCTTCACGCCGCTCGACAATCGCCGAGACAAACTCCCACACCAGATCGTAGCGAAATACCGTCGCCGGTTCCCCGGCCCCTAGCGGGCGCGGGCTGCCGGTCGGCCGGAGAAACTCGTCGGGCACGGGGCGCGGCGCGAGGTCGCTTCCCGTCCGGCCGAACAAGAGCGTATTCGGTTCGTGCAGACGATAGACGGCCGAGGCCTCGGAGCCGTTGATTTCGGCCCCCTCGTGACCGAACCCGTTCTTGCCGTAGCCCTTGGCGAGCGTCGTTCCTTCCCACACGCCGACCGCGCCCGAGGCGAATTCGCCGATCAAGGCCGACCAGTCGTCGACGTTCGACGGGGGGCAGCTCTGGCCGTCGGCCGTGCGGTCGCGCGGGGCGAAGCGCGCCACGGCCCCGCAGATCCGCGCCAGCGGACCCAGCAGGTCGAGCGCGAAGTCGATGCGATGGATCGTCATGTCGAACAAGTCGCCCGCCCCCGCTTTGTCCTGGTACTGCCGCCAGCCCCAACTCGTCTCAGGCAGGTCGAGAAAGCGTTGCGAGCGAAAATGCCGCGGCTCGCCCAGCTCACCCGCCCGGAGCAGGTGCCGCAAGTAGCGCATGGCCGGGGCAAAACGATAGGTGAAGGCGGTCATGTGGACGACGGCGGCATCGCGTGCCGCGACGTACATCTCGCGGACCTGCGCCGCATTCAAGGCGAGCGGCTTCTCGCACATCACATGCTTGCCCTGCCGGGCCGCCGCGATGGCGATCTCGCGATGCGTGAAATTCGGAGTGGCGATGATTACGGCGTCGATGTCGGGGTCGGCACAGAGCTGCAGCGCGTCGGTGGTCCCCCGCGTGCAATTCCATTCCTTCAGGCGCCGGTCGACCAGGGCCGGGTCGGCATCGCACACGGCCGCCAGCCGCGCCCGGGGGTCGAGCTCGATTCCCGGAACATGGTGATAGGCCGTCACGGCCCCGGCGCCGATCACCGCGATGCGGACCGGCTGGGATGTCGAGCGGATGGACCTGGCGGGAGGGGATGCCATCGGGGAGGGTTTAAATCTGGGCAAAATGGGGGCGGCACGGAACGCACAGGGTACGCCTTCCGGTCAAATCGCTCAAGACCGATCAAGATTGCCGAAATCCTCGCAGAATCTCTGGTTTTGCGTTCCGGCGAGTCGGGCGCGGGTTCGTCCCGGCACACGCGCGCGGCGCCGGCGAATCTGGGCCCTGGGTCCTCGACACCCGCCGGGCATTCGCACTACGCTCAGGTGCTATGCCCAAACCTCGCCCCCGTCCGCCCGGACGCCGCCCACCGAGTCACCTTCCGCCCAGCCAGCAAGCCACGCCAGGGCTGCTGGTCCAGCGCGGATTGGGACTGCCCGCCGAGCGGCTCCCTTCCGTCCGACTTCGCACGCACACGTTCCACCCGCTCATTTATCAGCGGATGCTCGAAGGGGCCGAGCGGGCCGCCGGGCCCGGCGATCTGGTGGCAGGCATCGATCGCCGCGGCGAGCGGTTCGGATTCGGCCACTACAATCCGCGCTCCGAAAACTCGGTGCGGATGATCCGCCATTGGCAAGCG
>JAEUIK010000285.1 GCA_016793185.1 Planctomycetaceae bacterium
TCCGTTTCGATGCCAAAACGGCGCTTCAACGCCTCGGCTTGCCAGACCACTTTGCCGCGCAGCGACGCGCTCGTTGGAGCACTTGCGGGCGCTCCCGTCGGTGCGTTCCGCGCAGCCGCGGGCTGCGTCTGCGATTCGTCCTCGGCACACACTCGAGCCGCGGCAGCCAAGGCCGTGACGACCAATGCCAGGGCCAGCGGCAGGAGCTCGCGCCGCGCAGCGCGCGCGGCGAACCACGCTGCCATGCGACGCTGCGCCGGTCGAGAATCGCGGGCGAGCACGGCGCAATTACTCCGCGGCCTGGCCGACGACCACGACTTGCACCGGAAGCTCGCTCGTCTTGCCGCCGGCGTCGGCCGTTCCCTGGAAGAGCAAGCTATACAGCTCGCGCTCTTCATTGTGCTCAATGGCCGGCAGCGACTCGGCGCCGGAGTTGGCCTTCTGCAGGGCCAACATGGCCGGATGCGGAGTGCCCGCGACTTCGGCGCTTAACTTGAAGAGCTGTTCCTGATCGACGGCCGCCGGGCTGGTGTCGGACTCGATCGGCAGCAGCAAGAGAAAATCGCGCGTGTCGGACGTGCCCACGTGGTTCCCGTCTTCGGGCTGCAGGGCATAGCGGACCGTGTAGACGCCGCTCTTGATTTCCTGGCCGCGGAAGTCGGTCCCCTTGCTCTTGTAGCGAATCACCCCAATCAACTCGCCCACCTGGAAGGGGTAGAGGATGGCATTCGTGGCTGTAAAGTCGGCCTTCGCCGCCCACTTCTTGGCGGGCCAGAAGTCGACGAACGTGCGGCTCGTTCCCTTGATGACCTTGATCCCCTCGCTGGCCAGCTCGTTGCGAATCTCTTCGGCCAGTCCCTCGGCCGGCGCCGCTTCGGCCAGCTTATCGACGCGGTACTCCTGGGCCGGCGCCAGGCCGGGCAGGAACTCGCACAGTGCGATCGCTACGAGCAGACCCGTCACTCCCCATGCACGCCCAACCATTGCGTTCCTCCGTTTGGGTCAGGCCGGAATGCCTGACGAACCTGCTGTGCCCCGTCGAGGGTCGAATCCCCACACCGCCCCGAGACCGAATTATACGCCGGTCCGGGAGCCGATGTCAGCCGCTCGCGGGGGAGTTCTCCACCCCGTCGCGCTTCGCAGAACCCCGGTCAAGGCCATACTCGCGCCGGAGGGCGGGAAGTGTCAGAATTACCGCCACGCAACGAAAAAAGCCCAGGGAAGGGACTCCCTGGGCTGGAAGCGGATTCCGAATGGCGCGGCCAGCTAGAAGGTGGCCAGGAACGCGCTGCGGGTCAAAGGGCTTTCCCACTTGGTGCCGAGACCGCGCCCGGTGTAGCTGCCGGTGACGGTGAAGGCGGGAGCCGAGTTCGCCACCTTCGTGAGCGGGGGGTAGAAGATCTGCTCGTTGGTGCAAACGCAGTCGCTGGCCCCCAGCATCCGCGTCTCGACCCGGACCGTCTTGCCCGCCGCCAGCTTGGCGATCATGTCGGCATGGTTGACCGACATGTTGATCGGCGTCGCCTCGACGCGAATGACGCTCCCCAACACACGGCCGGCGCGCTCCTTGGCGAACTCGACCAGCGCCTCGCGCTGCTCGGGCGTGGCGCGTTCGTCGACGAGCAACACCGACTTGATCGGGTCGGGGCGAATCACCAGCCCGCCGCCAAAGCCGAGAGTGTCTGCCGCCTTGACGGCCGCGACGACCTTCAAGCCTGTCAGGTCGACGCCGCGGTACGAACCGCTGTCGATGCTCCAGGCGAGGATCGCCTCCTTGCCGGTGAGTCCGACCTGCGAGTTGGCAAAGCAGGGGCCGGTGTAGACGTCGCACGTGCGCGTCTCGAGATAGTCTCCGGTGATCTCGCCGGCAGCACTCGGGCCGGCCAGCGCCAGCAGGGCCAGGATGGCGCTGCTCAGAGTCATGATCGTACGCAACATGAGGTCCGCTCCTCGTTCTGGAAACCCGGTGGAGGGGGATGCAATCGATATCCGTGCGCCCGCGGGACGGCGCCCGCGAGACCAACCGGATCTTACCGGTCCCGCCGGCGCGGGTCCAGCCGAACGGGATCGGTCCCCGGACGCTGGCGCGGCAAGTTGTCGGACGTGGCCGGCGAGATTACGCTGTTGCCACGACCCATTCCCGCTGCCTGCCAGGAATCACCCCCCCATGGAAAAGACTTTGCCATCGGCTTCGGCCGCCTCGACGGGACTCTCGCGCCGCGGCTTTCTTGCGGCTGGCGCGGCGGCCACTTCGGTCGCCTGGACGGCCCAGAGCTACGCCCGCGTCATCGGCGCCAACGATCGGATCCGCATCGGCTTCATCGGCGCCGGCGGCATGGCCAACGGCCACATGGACGCCATCAACGCTCTGAAAGAACCGAACAACCTCGAAGCCCTGGCGGTGGCCGACTGCTGGAAGACCCGCGCCGACGAGGGAGCGAAGAAAGTCGGCGGCAAGTCGTTCACCGACTATCGAGCCCTGCTCGACATCCGCGAGATCGACTATGTGACGATTGCGACTCCGGAGCATTGGCACGCGCAGATGACGATCGACGCGATGGACGCTGGCAAGGCGGTCTATTGCGAAAAGCCGATGACGCATTCGATCCCGCAAGCGCAAGCGGTGATGAAGAAGCAGAAGGAGACCGGACGCCCGCTGCAGGTCGGTGTTCAGGCGATGTCGGACGACAGCTACAGCTCGGCCGCCCAGGCAATCGCCGAGGGCGTGATCGGCCAGGTGGTGCAGGCCCAGATCGAGTACGTGCGGCGCTACGACAAACAGGGCCCGTGGCGCTCGCCCGATATCACCGACGCCACGCCACAGCCCGGGGATCTCGATTGGAGCGCCTGGCTCGGCAACGCCCCGAAAGTGGAATGGAATCCCCATCATTACTTCGAGTGGCGGAATTACTCGGCCTATTCGGGCGGGATTTGCACCGATCTGTTCATCCACCGCATCACCCGGATCATGAAAGCCTGCAAGCTCCTCTACCCGCGCCGCGTGGTGGGCATGGGGGGGATCTGGCAGTGGCCCGATGGACGCGATCTGCCCGACAACTTCGAGCTGATCGCCGAGTATCCGCGCGGCATGACGGTCTACGTGCTCGGCACGATGAGCAACCGCGTCGGCATCGACCACCTGATTCGCGGGTATCGCGGCACGCTGTACTTCACCGGCAGCGGCTGGGTCGCCAAAGACAAAGACGGCAAGATCCTGGCGACGCACGAAAAGACGGGGGGCGAGGATATCCACCTCCACCACACGAACCTGCAGAAGCACCTCCGCGAGGGGGCCGAGCTGAATTGCCCCGTCGAACTGGGGATGGCGGGCGTGGTCGCCGTCAATATGGCCAACCAGTCGTGGCGCTCGGGGCAAATGATGGCTTGGGACGCCGGCCAGGCTGCGATGGTCCCAGCCCACGAGCTGCCGTTCAATCCGTATCCCGAAAAGGCCAGCTGACGGCTAGCTGCTAAAGAACGGCCATACCAGCGGTGCGAGTGCCACGGTCACGACGCCGACCAGGATGTCGAGCGGCAGCCCGATCTTCACGTAGTCGCTGAAGCGATAGCCGCCGGGTCCGTAGACCATCAGGTTCGTCTGGTAGCCAATCGGGGTCGCGAAGCCCGCCGAAGCGGCCATCATCACGGCGACCACAAACGGCATCGGATTGGCCTCGAGCCGGGTGGCGGTCGCGATGCAGAGGGGAAACATCAGGGCCGCGGCCGCGTTGTTGGTGATCAACTCGGTGACAATCAAGGTCACGGCGTAGACCAGCGCCAGCGTCGCCCAGGCGTGGCCGCCGGCCAGGCCCGTCATCGACTCGGCCAGCGTCTTGGCGACCCCGGTCACTTCCAGAGCGGTCCCGATACCGAACGAAGCGCCGATCGCCAGTAGCACGCCAAAGTCGATGCTCCGCGCTGCCGCCCGGGGCGTGCAGCAGCGGGTGATCAGCATCAAGAACGAGGCGACGAGGGCCGCCTTGAGGGGGCTCAGCAGGTTGCTGGTCATCAGCACCACCATCGCCAGCAGGATCAACAATGCGGCGACCGTCCGTTCGTGCTTGGGCGGATTGGAGTTCGCCAACTGGCTGACGAGGAAAAAATCGCGCGAATTGCGGTGCTGATCAACGAAGGACGGGGCCGCTTCGAGCAACAGCGAGTCCCCCGGCCGCAGGACGATATCGCCGATTTTTTGCCGCAAGCGCTCGCCGTTGCGGGCGACGGCGATGACCGCCGCGTTATACAGCGAGCGGAAGCGGCCGTCGCGGATCGTCTTGCCGGTGACGGGGCAGCTTTGCGACACCACGGCCTCGATCAGGCACCGCTCGTTGCGGGGGCGATCGAGCTTGAAGACCTGATCGGTTGCCGGCAGCAGGCCGCGGACTTTCTGCAAGTCGATCACCGAATCGACGATCCCCACGAATACCAGACGGTCGTTGCCGCGCAAGCGTTCCTGCGGGCCGACGGCGGGAAGGATCATCCCGTCGCGATCGATCTCGGCGAGAAAGACCCCCTGCAAGTGCCGGAGCCCGGCCTCTTCGATCGATCGGCCAACCAGTCCGCTGTCGGGGGCGACGAGCATCTCGATCGTATATTCCTTGGGATCCGTGAGCTGGCTGATGACGCTGCTGCGGTCGGGCAGCAGCCAGCGGCTGAAGAGCAGAATGAATGCCAGGCCAGCCAGGGCGGCCGGAAGCCCGACCCAGGTGATGTCGAGCATCCCCAGCGGCGGCAGAGCCTTTGATTCTTCGACGAGGCCCGCGACCACGAGGTTGGTGCTGGTGCCAATCAGCGTGCAGGTCCCGCCGAGTATCGCCGCATAGCTGAGTGGGATCATCAGTTTCGACACCGGGATGCGGAGCTGCTTGGCCCAATCCGCGGTCGCCGGAATCATCATCGCCACGAGCGGTGTGTTGTTCATGACGGCGCTGCCGATCGTGACGGGCACGGTCAACCGCGTAATGGCTCTGGCCGTGGTCTTCGGGCGCCCCAGGATCCGTTCGGCGATCCAGGTGACCGCCCCGGTTTCGCGCACGCCGGCTCCCACGACGAACAGCACCCCGACCGTGATCATGCCCTCGTTGGCGAAGCCCGAAAGTGCCTGATCGGGCGTGACGATCCCGGTCAGGAGCAGCACGGCGAGCCCGCCGATGAGGATGAATTCGGGCCCGAGCTGCGTGAAAATCAGCAGGAGAAAGACGCCCGCCACGACCCCGGCCGTGGTGGCCTCCTGCCAGTTGAATCCGCTTCCGGAGGCAAGGCCCAACAGCATGCGAACGCGCCGCGACTACCGTCGACGCTCCAGGGCAAGAAGGAACAGACACCGACTGCGGGGGGCCGTATCCCCTGCGGGAGAAGGCAGGCCGCGGCCCTAGCATACGGCTTTCGGCCGCGGCGACAATACGAATGGAGCCCTGCCGCAGGCCGTAATTCGCGATCAGTGCACGTCGAATCAACGCCCGAACCGGTGCTGCGGCACGCGCGAATCTCTCCCCCCGGACGGGACCCTGAGGATTTCGGGCGCTGCCAATCGGTCGTATAATCGACAGTGGAACGCCAGCTCGCCGCGCCGGGCTGGGAGAAAGAGGACTCTCGTCGGCCCGGTCTATCTGGCAGGGGGCGCGACCAATCACGTCGCGCGTACCGTCGACCGAGCCGCGTGGAACTGCGATGGGAATCAAGTTCCTTTGCCCCAACGGGCACAAACTGCACGTCAAAAGCTTTCTTGCCAGCCAGCGAGGTGTTTGTCCTCAATGCGGTGAGAAGTTCATTGTTCCTGCGCAGTCGCTGCCGGACATCCGCGTCGAATCGCTCGGCGCCAAGAATGTGCCGCAAGGGGCCGCGGCAGCGACCGCGTCTCCCGTCAAGCGCGAAGCACGCTCAGCGACAAAAACGATCGGTCAGTCCGATCTCCAGGCTGCGGCCAACGATTCCCAGGCTCCGCTCGCGTCGGATCGGCCCACGCCCTTGGAATCGGGGCCGCGCGCGGGCGTAGGGGCTGCAGCCTCACCGTCGGCACCGGCGGCCGCGGACCCGATCGCCGCGGCTCCTACGGCCCAATGGTATGTTCGGATCGCCACGGGAGATCAGTTCGGTCCTGCCCAGGGGACGCTGATGCAGCGTTGGCTCGAAGAAGGGCGCGTGGCCCCCGATTCGCTCGTGTGGCGCGAGGGCTGGGCCGAGTGGATGACAGCCAATAAGGTCTTCCCGCAATTGCGTGACGAGATCGGCCCACCAGCCGTCGTGCCCGGCAGCATTGCCGCGTTCGAGCAAGGACTGGCCGAACAGGTCGAGAGCCTGGTGCTGCCCGCGCCGACGGTGACTTCCGACAGCGCCGCGTCGAGTCCCGCGATTGACGCCGGGGGCAAAAAAACGGCCGTGCTCGACGCGCGTCGGCAGTCGCAGGGGAGCCGCCGGCTGGCACTATGGGCCTTGCTGCTGGCCATCCTCGGCCTGTTTCCCGTGCTCGTCTACGTCCTCTGGCAGCAATAAGTGCTGGCACACCCACGCTGCCGCTCCAGTTTCTGGCCGACCCGCGCCAGTGTGGGTAGAATGAGTCCTCACCGCCGCAGCGAGCGCGCGGTAAGCCGGCCCGCGTGCTGTGCCGACCCCCTTTCCAGCGAGATCGAATTCATGAACGAGTCGCGGTCGACCACGAGTCATTTCTGGTCCGAGTTGGTGCGGGCGGCGCGCCGCTTCCTGGGGTTGGATCGGCGCTGGCAGCCGGCGGTGATTCCCCGGCGCCAGCCGCGCGGTCGCCGACTGCCGCTGCTGCTCGTGGCCGCGCTATCAGCCGCAACGGGGCAAGTTCGCGCGGTGGAACCGGCCGCGAGCGCCCCAGAACGGACGATGCAGCTGGGCGATTTCCGTCTGGTGGCGCCTGCCGGCTTCGTCCGCAAACAACCCCGTTCGCAGATTGTCGCCTACGAGTTCCAGGCGCCCCCCGCCGAGGGAGACGAATTGCCCGGCCGCTTCACCGTGATGGCCGCCGGCGGGAGCGTCGAAGCCAATCTGGAACGCTGGTACGGGCAGTTCACCCAGCCCGATGGCGGCAGCACCAAAGACGCGGCCAAGGTTGAGGAATTGACCGTCGCGGGGCAAAAGGTCGTGCTGGCGGATCTGTCGGGCACCTACGACGACAAGCCGGCCCCCATGGCGCCGGGCGTCAAGCGCGAGAACTACCGGATGCTGGGGGCCATCGTGGCCACGCCCGACGGGAACTTCTATCTGAAGTTCTACGGCCCGCGCAAGACCGTCAGCGCGCAGCGCGAGGCGTTCGTCGAGATGGTCAAAAGCCTCAAGAAGTAGACTCCGCGCACAGGGCCGGGTTCTCCGTTGCCGGGCGTGGGAAGACCCTGCGCGGATCGTGAGCCACGCCCGGTTCGCGAGCCCGCTACCCCCTCGCTCGCTTCCCCCCGCTCCGCTACGATTCCGCCAGGCTCCCCATTTTTCGTCCCGGCGGAATCGACGATGAAGATCGAGCAGTTCTTCGAGCATCACGGCGTCTCGGGCAATCCCTTCGCCGAGGAAGATGCCCAGACGGATCCCGTCTTCAAGGAACACTGCATCGCCACGACGCACCATCCGAGTTGGGGCAAGGTCTTTGGCGATCCGACCGAGCCGGCCACGAGCGTTGTCTTCGGCGAGAAAGGGTCGGGCAAAACGGCCATCCGGTTGCAGATCGCCCGTGACCTGCGCGAGTACAACCGGGCGAACCCGGAGCGCCGCGTGTTTGTGATCCAGTACGACGATTTCAATCCGTTTCTGGATCGCTTCAAAGACCGGCTCGGAATGCGCCGGAGCAAGCATCCGCTCGAGCACTGGAAGCTCTGGGACCACATGGATGCGATTCTTTCGCTCGGGGTAACGCAGTTGCTCGATCAAGCCCTGGGAGGGCCGGTCGATATGGCTGAGCCCGTCGCGCTCGAACAGCTGGATCGGCATCAATCGCGCGACCTGTTGCTGCTGGCGGCCTGCTACGACCAGTCGCTCCGCGAGCCGTTCGTGGCGCGGTGGCGGCGCTTGAAGCGCCGTTTGCGCTACCGCGCCTGGAAGGCGAAGCGCTTCGGCGCCCTGGCCTGGCTGGTGACCCTGGGGGTGGCCGGAACCTTGATCGGCCTGCAGAAGTGGGAATGGCTCGAGACTCCCTGGCCGTACGTGTTCGTCGCGTTGGGCTGGGTGCCGTATCTGCTGCGCTGGCTCAAGTGGCATTTCGTTGCCGGCAAGATCGTCCGCCAGGCGCGGGTGGTCAAGCACACCGTCGGCCCGTTGCGGCGCGTCCTGCTGCGGATGTCGGCCGACGACCTCGTGAACCAACCCCTCCCCAACAAGGAGCGGACGGACGACCGCTACGAGTTGCTCCAGAAGTTTCAGGGGGTGCTCCGCACGCTGGGGTACACGGGCATTGTCGTGCTGGTCGACCGCGTCGACGAGCCGCACTTGATCAACGGCAATCCCGAGCAAATGCGGTCGCTGCTCTGGCCGATGCTCGACAACAAGTTCCTCAAGCACCCGGGCATCGGTTACAAGCTGTTGTTGCCGATCGAGCTGTCGTACTTTATTGACCGCGAGGATCGCGATTTTTATCAGCGTGCCCGGCTCGACAAGCAGAACATGATTCCGTCGCTGGAATGGACCGGCGAAGCGTTGTACGACGTGGCCAACGCCCGGCTCGCCGCTTGTGCGCTTGCCGGCAGGAGTCCGAAGCTGCGCGAGCTGTTCGATCCAGCCATCACCGACCGGCGGCTGATCGATGCTTTGCGCTCGCTCCGCGTGCCGCGGCATCTGTTCAAGTTCATGTATCGCGTGCTTACCGCCCACTGCAACGCTTTCACCGAAGATCGGCCTGTCTGGCAGATCTCGGCCGAGAGCTTCGAATCGACCCTGGCGTTGTACCTGCGCGACCAGGACGCCTTTGAACGCGGGATGGGGGCCGGGTAGTTGCGCCCCGCAGGGCGTAGGACTACCCGGGGCCGGGGCCTGTGCGCATCCCCATCCGGGTCGTCTTGACCCACTAGACGGTTCCTGGCACACTGCCGCCGCTTTCAGGCGGAAGTTCTCCGCCGTGCTGGCACGTGGCTGCCAGCACCGCGTAAGCCGGTCGCAGCACGCTCGCCTCCCGAGCGGCCCGCTCTCCGGCCCACCGGCAAAGGAATGCCAAAGGAGACTGCACGATGCGACGGGCTGTGTGGGGATTGACGGTGGTTGCTGGCGGACTGGCACTGGTTGGCTGTGGATCGGCCGAACCTCCGAAACCCACGGCCGATGCTGCGGGAGCCAGCATCCCCCCGGAACAGGTCGTGCAGGCGTTTCTCGAAGCCGTGCGCACCGGCAACGACGACACTGCGACGAACATGCTCTCGCCCGTCGCGCGGCAGAAGACCGCCGAGAAAGACCTGGCCGTTGCCCCTCCGGGAAGTGACACCGCCAGTTTCACGGTGGGCGAGGTCGAAATGATCGACGGCGGCGGCGCTCACGTTGCCAGCACCTGGACCGATCTGGATGAACAAGGCAAGCCGCGCACCGACAGCATCGTGTGGATGTTGCGACTCGAAGCTGAAGGTTGGCGGGTGGTGGGGATGGCGACGCGCGTGTTCCCCGATCAGCCCCCCTTGTTCCTCAATTTCGAGAATCCCGATGATATGATCCGCAAACAGCAATTGGTGCAGCAAGAAATGGAGCGCCGTGCCGGTGGCGGGGCCGTCGAGGGGCCTGTCGACAGCGCGCCGCGAAATGCCGCGAAGCCGCCGCAAGCGGGCCAACCGGCGGGGCTTCAGTAGGGGAGCGCCGGGCATCGTCCGAGAGTTGCACAAGGCAATTGCTCGGGCGTCTTAACTAATTGTAAAATAAGCAGTTGCAGGTCTAGCTCGCGACATAACTAAGCTCCCCGCGGTCCTGGCATCAGGTCCGCGGGGAGCTTTTTTTGCGCGCGTGGGGATTTTTTCTGGACGCAGGACCTGGGTGGCCTACATTTCTTGCGCCCAGCCAGTAAAAGGCCGCAGTCAACCTTGTTTGACTAGAGGAGCCATTTTCACGCCACCGGCTTCTTGACAGCAAAGTCAGCCGTGATAACTTAGGCGTCCTAGCTTACGCAGGCCCATTTAGACTGCTTAACCCGTAAAGGCTTACAAACAGGGAAGCCACGCGCGGTGCGGCGGAAGAGGGGCCGGCAAGTTCGGCGAAGGCGCTTCGCTTGCCCTGGCGGCCGTCCAACGGGGTGAGTCGAGAACGACGCGTTAGACGGCACCCGTGTATTGGAATCCCTTTCGGAACCCGTGTGTTTGTGGAGGAAACTAGGATGAATCGTACATTGGCTTTCTGCATCGCGATCTTTTTCGCGGTGGTCGGCATCGCCCTGCTCGGCGCCGACAGCAAGGCTTCGGCCGGCATTTTCGGTCACGGTTGCAATGGCTGCAGCGGTTGCGATGGTAGCGCCTGCGATGGCGGTGCCTGCAGCGGTAGCGCCTGCAACGGCTGCCACGGCGGTCTGTTCGCTCGTCTCCGCGCCCGTTGCCATGGTTGCCACGGTAGCTGCAGCGGCGACGCTTGCAGCGGCAGCTGCCACGGTCGTTCGCGTTGCCACGGTGGCTTGTTCAGCCGCCTGAAGCATCGTTGCCACGGCTGCCACGGTGGTTGCAGCGGCGACAGCTGCAGTGGTAGCAGCTGCAACGGTGGTGGATGCAGCGGCGATTGCGGTGGCGAAGCGGCTCCGGCCGCTCCGGCTGCGGAACCGGCTCCTCCGGCTCCCGCTGCTGCCGCTCTCGAGCGCGCTCCGTTCGGTTTCCGTCAGGTCAGCTTCCGCCGCTAAGCGGATCGTTTGCAGGGCAGACGCACTCGGTCAGCACTCCTTCCCTGTAGGTGGTGCCGGTCCCGTGTGCCATAAGTGAAGTGCCTTGAGCCGGGCTTCCCCCGCGGGAAGCCCGGCTTTTTCTTTTCTGCGCGGTGGGCTTTCACGCCCCAGATGCCAGGCCCCAGATGCCAGGCGGCGGCGCCGCTTGTAGCGGTCCTGGCGCTGGCGGACAGCGCTCGCTGTGGGCGCCGGCTCCCCTTCTCGGCACGACCATCCCCTCTCGTCCTGACCGGGGTCTCTGGTGCATTCCGGACGAGCGGCAGCCGGGCGCTGGCGGTCAACTCGCGCATCTCAACTGGACGAGAACAGAACACGCGAAGCGCCAGGCCGGCCAGTGCTCACTCGCCGCTGCGCTCGTTCGGGAACCCCCCGCGATGACTGCTGCGCCTTACAGTTCGAGCTCACCCCCGCCGGGCGGTCTGCCGCCGTCGCCGACGCGGACGGTGGTCAGCTTTCTGCTCTTCGTGCACTTGTTTGCCCTGGCCGCGGCGCTCGTTTACACGCCGGGTGTCTCTTCCGATCTGGCCCAGCGCGTGGCCAACATTCCCGTGCTCGAGCAGTACCGGCAGGCGCTCGACATGAACCTTCCCTACACCTATCACCTCACTTTCGGCGGCGAGGAACTCGACTTCGACTACCAGGTCGAAGTCGATCTGGAGCTCGCCAATGGCGAGCGCCGGCT
>JAEUIK010000300.1 GCA_016793185.1 Planctomycetaceae bacterium
TCGAGTTTGGAAACTGGGGCGCCGGCGCTTGGGCTGCCCCGTCGGGCCGGTACGCTCCCAGCGACTTTGCCGAGGAGTTTCCCGATGATCCGCGCCGGTCGTCGCGGATTCGCCAGGCTCGTTTTCAACCGAGTGAGGCGATGCAGGAGCAAGGGGTGGATCCCGATCTGGGGAACATCCCCGTGCCGGGAGCTGAAAACGAAGTCGGGCCCATCACCGATCGCGCGCGCCGCTATCTGCAGCATTCATTGATGTACGACGACGCCGCGCAGGTGAACGCCCGGGAGAAGACCGTCACCGGTTTCAATCCCGGCTATCCGACCAACACCAACAACGAATTCGGGGACTTCGGGTTCGGCCCGCCGGTGAACGGTCCCTTGCTGGAGAAAGCGGGACCGCACGGTTACGGTCCCAGCCACGACGCCTGTTACGGCAGCGGGCGCTGCGGCCGCGACATGCTCTGTTGCGACCGACCCGGCGGGTGCGGCCGCGCCGGCTGCGGCGAGCTCGGCACCTGCGGGGGCTGCGGCACCGAGAGTTGCGGCTCGTGCGGCGGGCGGAGCTACGGCTGGTGGGAAACGCTGACCGTCGCGGGCGGGGTTCAAGGCTTTAAGAGCCCCATCGATCTCGGACGTAACGGCAACTTCGGATTCCGCGAAGGAATCAACTGGGGCACGCCGCTCTCGATGAATCGCGGCATCGGCGGACAGATTGGCCTGAACGCCCTGCAAAGCGATCTCTCCGGGAACACCGTCGCCGGGCCCTCCAGTTCGGCGCGCAACCAGATCTTTGTCACCGCGGGACTCTTTCGCCGGGCGCTCCCGGGCGAGCGCTGGCAGGGAGGCATCGCCTACGATTTTCTCTACGACGATTACTACGTCACCCTCGATCAGCAAAAACTGCGCGGCGAGCTGAGCTTCGTGGCGCGTAACCGCGACGAGTTGGGAGTGTGGGTCAGCGCGAGCCTGGGAAGCGATTCGGTATTCAGCTCGCTGATCGGAAATACGGTCACTGACTGGACCACCAACGATCTCTATGCCGCGTTCTGGCGGCGCACGTTGCAGAACGGAACCGTCGGCCGCGCCTGGGCCGGGGCAACCGGCAACGGCGATGGCATGCTCGGCGGCGAAATCAGCATTCCCTTCACCGACCGCTGGGCGCTCGAGGCGAACGTCAACTACCTCATTCCGGGATCCAATTCCGGCGCGACCGGCTCGGGCACGCAAGAAGCCTGGAACGTCGCCATCGGCATCACCTGGTATCCCGGCGGCAATGCCTACTGCGCCGCCTTCAATCCCTTCCGACCGTTGTTCAACGTGGCCGACAACGCGCTCTTCCCGTACCTGCAGAAATAGCCCTTGAGGGTATCCGGTAATCAGCACCGGTGTTTCCCGTGTGTGCCACGGGCTGCTTGCCAGCCAGTGCGTGCCGTTTGAAAACACTGGCCGACAAGCTGCCAGCGGCACGCGGGACTGATGGGATCGCCGCGATTCAAAACGCCGCAAGTTGCCGGACGGCTTCAATCGTCCTTCTCGGCGCAGGGGCGCGCGGTTGGCAGGGCGGAATCAATCCGTCTCGCGGAACTTCCAGCCAGCCGCCTCTTCGCCATCGAGACGGAGCGTAAGGCACTTGGCGCTCCCGCCGGACTTGACGAACTCGTCGAGCGGCGTGGCGATCGCTGCGAAGCCGAGCCGTTGCAGCTCGCGGTGCAGATCAGGGCAGCCCGTGTTGGTGACGACCGTCCGTTCGACCACCACAGCATTGCAGGCAAAACTCCGCGCCTCGGCTTCGCCGACGGGTACGAGCGTCTCGATCAACTCTCCGAGCGCGCGCCGGCCGTAGTCGTCGAAGGCCGCGGGGTAATAGATCGCCAGCCCCCGCGCCAGCGGGCAAAAGCACGTATCGAGGTGGTAGTAGTACGGATCGACGAGCTCTAGCGGAATCACGCGCACGCCCAGCCGTTGGCCGATCTGCTGGTGGCCGCGGGCGTCGCTCCGCAACCGGTAACCCGCGAAGAGCGTGTCGCCACAGAAGAGCGCGTCGCCCGCACCTTCGAAGCAAGAGTCTCCTGGCGGCGTCTCAACCGCGAACCCCTGCTGCTCGAGCCAGGCCCGATCGTACGGGACTTCGCGCTGGCGAACTTCGTGCCGGAAGTGCGCCAAGACCGCCTGCTGTCGATAAATCAGGGCCGCATTGGCCGTGAAGACCAGGTCGGGCAGCCCCGGCACCGGTTGCAGTTCGCGGATCTCGGCCCCGGCCGCGGCCAGAATCTCACGCAGCCGGTTCCATTGCTCCACCGCGCGGGCGTGAACGGCCTGCCGCTGGCGACTCATCCAGGCGTTGATCTCGTACTCGATCCCGTAGTGATCGGGAGGGCACATCAGGATGCGTGGCTTCGTCATGGAGCTGCCAGGCGCGGTTCGTCGAGCCCGTTCAGCTCGACTTGGCCGCTGCCTGCTCCAGGGCGTCTAGATCGGCCACGAGCGCTCGGAAGAACGGCTCGACGTCGGTGACGAGTCCCACGGTCTGCAGGCTCCCCCGATCGCCGAGCTTGATGACGGTGGACGGATTGATGTCGACGCAGACCACTTTGACCCACGCGGGGAGCAAGTTCCCTACCGCCACCGAGTGCAGCGTCGTGGCGACCATCAGGCAGAAGGTGACGCCGCGGAGCTTCAACCGCATTTGCCGCTGGGCCTCGATCACGTCGGTGATGACATCGGGGAGCGGGCCGTCGTCGCGGATGCTGCCAGCCAGCAGGTAGTCGACCCCGCGCTCGACGCACTCGTACATGATTCCGGAAGTCAGGACCCCCTGGGCGACCGCCGGACGGATGCCGCCGGCTCGGCGAATACGATTGATCGCCCGCAAGTGATGCTCGTGCCCCCCTTCGACGCTGGCTCCCTGGTCGAGGCGCACGCCGAGGCTGGTGCCGTAAAGGGATTGTTCGATGTCGTGGGTGGCCAGGGCATTCCCGGCAAAGAGGACATCCACGTAGCCGCGGCGGATCAACTCGATGAGGTGCTCGCCACTGGCGGTGTGGACAATGGCCGGGCCGCCGACCAGGAGAATCTTTCCCCCTTCGGCCCGCGCGCGGCGCAGTTCGGCGGCAATCGCTCGAAT
>JAEUIK010000318.1 GCA_016793185.1 Planctomycetaceae bacterium
CGCTTGCAGCCTGGGCATTCGGACGGAGCCGGATGACGTCGAGAGCGTGCTGGCCTACTTCGTTGACGGCGAGGAAGTGCCGGCCGGTGACATCCAGCACCGCAAGGGCAACGTCGATGCCAACGTCAAGCGCGGGATTCCGCTCTTCTATCCGGTGCAAAAGAATCTCCGCCGGGCCGAGAAGCTGCTCCGCAACATGAGCGTCGTCGCCGAGATCCAGTCGGCCATCGCGCTGATTCGCCGGCATCGGGGAGGCACCGCCAGCGGCGTGCAGCGCTTCGTGGGGGAACAGGCGGACGTCACCCGCGAGTCGCCCGGCGCCGTGACGCATTACTCGCGGTACGCCCCGGGAACGATCATCGACGCCCAGGCGGGCATCGAGTACGACTTTCCCGCGGCCGCGATCGACGCGGGCAAGTACGTGCTGGTGCTGCAGGCCGAGCTGCGCGCGATCGCCAGTCGGCTGGTGATGCCCGAGTTCATGCTTTCGAGCGACGCCTCGAACGCCAATTATTCGTCGACGCTGGTGGCCGAGGGTCCGGCGGTCAAGATGTTCGAACGGCTGCAGGCCGAGCAGATCGCCGACGACCTGGAGCTGATCTGGCGCGCGGTGGAGCGCGCGATCGCGGCAGGACGTCTCGATCCGCAGACACGGGACGCCGTCGAGATTCAGGTCGAGCCCCCCTCGCTCGGCGTGCGCAACCTGCTCGAAGAAACGCAGGTCCGCGCCGTCGAGTTCCAGCATGGGTTGCTCTCTCTACAAACGTGGAGCCAGCGCGCGGGGCTCGACTACGATCAGGAACAAGCGAACATCCGTGCGCGGCAGGCCGCGAGCGGCGCTGCGCCGGAGTAGTCGCCTGCGTCGACCGATGTCCTCGCAATGCGTTCGTCGACACACAAAACAACGCGACGCACGAGTGGCTAAAAACTTCGCTTGAGAACTCGCCCGATGGTTTCTATCCTTCGCGACATGCCCAACACGACGACGCACACAGAGAGCGCCCCGACGACCCGCGCGAGTACCCAGAACTCCACTGGCAACGTCGGCAAGTGCAGCCAGGTGCAGCGGCATTGGCACGAATTGCTCGAGCAGGCCCTGGTGCGCGGCTTCTACGGAACGGTGGCCCTGGAGGTCGTCCTGCAGGATGGCACGATCCAGGTCATTCGGCGCCGGCTGGAGCAGCTCGACAAATGACGCCGCCGCGCGCAGGGCGCGGCGGCCGACCCGCATAATCCAGCGTTGAATCCGTGGTATCTGCTCGAGCTTCCCCGTCGCGGGGAGGTATCCAACAGGGCCCGCCGCGAACGAATCGGTTCGCCGGCGGGCTTTTTTTGTCGCCCGATCCAGGAGTCATTGTGATGCCAGCGACGCAGGAAACCTTGCAGGAGTATACGGACGCCCGCGGCGCGCGGCTTCAGATCGATCGCGCCCAGAGCGTGATTCGCGGGGTGAAGATCCTCGGCCTTCGCTCGCGCAATGGGCGCGTTTATCTGCCGGCGGCGCTCGCCTCGGCCGCGCCGCTGTACGAGGGAGCCAAGGTGAATGTCAATCATCCCAAGGGACACCCCCACGGGCCCCGCGATTACCAGGATCGGATCGGCACGTTGCGCGGCGTCGAGGTTCGCCCCGCCGCGGGATTGTTCGGCGATTTGCATCTCAACCCGGCGCATGCCCTGGCCGAGCAACTGCTGTGGGACGCGGAGCATGCCCCCGAGAACGTGGGCCTGTCGCATAACGTGCAGGCGCAAACCGCGCGCCGCGGCGACGAAGTCGTGGTCGAGGCGATTCTCAAAGTGCAGGGAGTCGACCTGGTGGCCGATCCGGCCACCACGCGCGGGTTGTTCGAAGAGGTCGAGTCGCTCGTCGCGCCTGCGAGCGCGCCGCACGACCTCGAGGGGAGCTCGCGCCCAGGTGCGGCTCGCGGCCTGTCCGGTGCCGCGAACGTGGCCGAGGGCGCCTCGCATGCGCTCGGTGCGTTGCCGCCCCCACCGGCGTTGCACCTCGGGGCCGTGAGCGCCGAGCGCGATTCGCTGGCGCTCGAGCTCCGCGAGCTGCGCGCGGCCCTGGCTCGTCAGCGCCGCCGCCAGCAGATTCGGCAGTTGCTCGTCGAGGCCGGTTTACCCGACCCCGATACGTGTCTGCCCGGCGAGCGCGCGCTGGTCGGGCCGGCGTTCATCGAGTCGCTCAACGAGGCGACCGACGAGCCGGCGCTGCGCGAGCTGGTTCGCGAGCGCACGGAATTGGTGGCGGCCGCGCGTCGCCTGGAACCGGTCCGCTCGGCCGACCCCGCCGGCGGCGCACGGCCCCGCTCGCGCGAGCAGCCAACTTACGGGAGCCCGCGGCCGGCCCCGACGCTCGACGAGTTCGTGCGCGCGATCACCTCTTGAGGGGTCTCGACGCACCGGGCGTCGGGGCGGGGGCCCCGAACACGATTCTTTCCCGGACTTCGTTTTTCCAGGAGCTGAAACCTATGAGCGACACGATGCGTTGGCGGTACGGCGATACGAGTCCGGTGGTTTTGCCGGTCGACTCGGCGACGGTGATCGAGATTGGCGATCTGGTGT
>JAEUIK010000358.1 GCA_016793185.1 Planctomycetaceae bacterium
AAACGCCGGCTGAGTGGGTCGCGATCAATGGAGACAGGGATTTCGATCTGCTCGTGGAGCCGACTGGGGCTCGCGTTGTACCTAGAAAGAAGCAGGCTTCCGAGGCAAATGATCTTGGTACGCCCCCATAGTCACATCCCAGCTCCGGCATGACTCTGATCCGTCGCTTTCTTATTCCCCTCCGCGCGGCCAATGAGCCCTGCGGAAGATGTTCACACAGTTAGTTCTGCGGTTTGAGAGAACGAGGATTTCAGTCGCTGGTCGTGGTGCAGGTCGCCCACGACGTTGATGACTTCGTCGCGGAGGCGATCGAGGTCGTCGGGCAAGTAATTCGCCAGGCGGGAGTACTTGGCGTGGCTCCAGAGTGCCTCTGACCATGCGGCTTGGAGTTGATTCGCGGTCCAGCGCGCATTGTTACGAAGAGGGTCCCTTTCGGGGACCACGTTGCGGCTCGGCGATCTACTGTGACCGACCGGTTAACGCCCGGTGCCGGGAGTTCGGCGCCTGTCGATTTGCGTTTTCCCCGGGGATGCAGGGTTGCGCGGAGCACGATCGTCGACGGGTTGGTGGCAAGCTCGCCAGGGCATTTGCGAACCGATGCACTTGTCGACTGCATTTTTCGACGGCCGCGGTCGGGCGGCGATGCTTCATTCGCCCACGAACTGCAGGGCGTAGAGCTTGGCCCGCTTGAGCTGGAGGTGGACGCGGATCGGCCGGCCGGCGAGGGACGAGACGTCGGTTGAGCCGCGCCAATAGACCGCCTGGTTGACGAAGTTGCCGCCGATCTCTTCGCAATCGGCCAGCGTGAAGCCGGGGATCGGCTGATTCTCCGCGTCGCGGAGCTCGACGAAGGCGGTGCCCATGGCGCCGGTGTCGAGGTTGAGCTCGAGACGCCGGCCGCGAAAGGTCAAGAGCGGCGTTTGCAGCCAACCGCCGCGGTGGTCGACGTCGGCCGACACGAACCCGTCGAGGCGCTGGCGGACGATGCCGATGCCGCCGAGCTGCGGGGCCGAGTGTTCGTATTCGGCGCGGAGGATCGCGCTGTCGTGCAGGCGCCCGCTCGAATTGTAGTACTGGTACAGATAGTTGCCGCGCCGCGCGAGACCCGGTCCCATCACCGCATACCAGCGGTCCCACTCGTCGGGCAGCCCGGTGGGAAAGTACGCCTCGCGGCTGGGACGCTGCCAATGCACGCCGTCGCGGCTGACGGCGAGCTGCACCTCGAGTGGGCCAAAATCCTCCCACTGCCCCGGATGCGGCGGACGGATGAACGAATGCTTGCGCGGCGAGAAGTGGCGGAAGTGCGTGGTGAACATCAAGTAGACGTCCTGTGCCTCGCCGTAGATCGTGGCCGCGTTGTAGTAGATGTCGGAGTCGGGATCGTCCTCGGCGTCGGCCTGCAGGACGACCTCGGCGTTGAGCGTGCTGAAGAAGGGGCGCGGCTCCGTCGACTCGCGATAGGGCCAGGGCTGCAGCGGATCGTCGACTTCGATCCGCGCGATCCGCCGCTGGTTAGGGGTGTCGTAGGCCAGGGCGCGCAGGTAGATCACGTACTTGCCGATCCGCTGGTCCCAGAGCACGATCGTCGGGTTGTCGGTGAACCAGGGGAGCACGCGCCCCACTTCGGTGAACTCGAGTCCGTCGGCCGAGGTGAACGCATAGACGCCGTCGGTGGCGCGATCGAACGGCGCGTGCGCCTTGAGCAGGAAGAGCTTGTAGCGGCGGCTCGGCTCTGGGTCGTGCGGGTCGAGGAAAATCGTCGAGAAGATCCCGCCGCCGATCGAGCGGCCGGTCGGGGTGAAATGCAGCCCGTCGTCGCTCTTGTAGATCGCGACCCCCTCGTGGCCGACGTAGAGGCGGATCTGGCCTTGATCCTCGATCACCCGGCTGACGTGCCCCAGGAGAGGCTGGCCGTCGGCGCTGAGAATCTGCCCCAGCTTCTGGGCGGGATTGGTGCACAGCTCCACGCGCTCGCTCTGGGCGATGAAGCGCCGGTCGATGAAAAGCTGCTTGCGATTGCCAACGTCGAGGGGGATCTCGTCGGCCCGAGCCCATCTCGACTCCCGCGGCAACAAACCGAACAGCAGCAACGCCAGAAGCACGTGGGAAGCTCGTTGAGACATAGTGACCGCCGACATTTGGCCATAAACCTGGTAAGGCCGCGGCGCACGAGTGCCCGGCGGCAGGTGCTATCCTCGGTCAGCGAGCGTCGGTGTGCAAACGCGCGACCGCCAACCCATCTTGGAGGGTCCCTGTCCGTACGGGTAAGATCCACGCATGCCCAAGCTGTCGCTGCACATCACCGGTCCCGACGGGGCGCCCCTGGGCCGGTTCGTGGTCGATCGGCCGGTCGAGCTGGGGCGGCAGCGGGCGAGTGCCGAACCGATCTGCGAGTTGATCGCCGGTCGGGATGCCGCCCGAGTCAACATCGCCCCCTCGGCCGGGAGCCCCGAGATCCTGGCGATCCCCCGGACCTGGCTCCGGCTCGAACCGCTCTTGGGGCAGCGCGTGCGGGCGACAAACCCGCACGACCAGTCGGTGGTCGATTGCGTGGGACACGAAGCGCTCTGGCCCAAGTCGCGCCTCGACTACGACCTGCCGGTCGAGTTTGTCGTGGGGAATCGACGGGTGCGCGTCGAGCACGAGCCGGCGGGGTTGGACTTTGCCCAGACCCTTGTACCGCCGGACCACGAGGAGCGCGGCGCGGCGCCGGCCGCCGCCGGTGGCTTGCAGAGCCTGGTCTGGAAGGCGGCAGTGCCCGGGCGGACACCGCTGGGGACGCCCCCCCGAGAGTCGCGCGACGAGCCGCTGGGACTGCCGGCCGCCGCAGTGGCATGGAAGTCGCCCGCCGATTCGCAGTCGACGCGTTCACTCGTCCGCTGGTTCCAGGCGGTGACCGATCTCTTGCACCGCGCAGTGAGCTCCGACGATTTTTTCCAGGAGGCGGCGCGCGCGGTCGTCGAGCTGGTGGGGCTCGATGCGGGGCAGGTGCTCCTCTGGCGCAACGGCGACTGGGAACGTGCCGCGGTGGCGATGCGCGATCCGCAGGGAAGCCCTCCCGCCGAGCCGAGCAACCGCATTCTCCAGCGTCTGCTGACCGATCAGCGCACGTTCTGGCAGGACGTGCTGGGGGACGAAAAGCAGAGCCTGACGGGGATCCACGGCGTGCTGGCGTCGCCGATCCTCGATCCGGCCGGCGAGGTGATCGGCGCGATCTATGCCGACCGCCGCAGCGCCTGGGATCAAGCGGGTTCGGGTATCTCCGAACTGCACGCGCTGCTCGTCGAGACGATTGCCGGCGGCGTGGCGGCCGGCCTGGCGCGGTTGGCGCACGAAAAGGCAGCCCTGGCGGCGCAGGTGCGCTTCGAGCAGTTCTTCACGCCCGAGCTGGCGGATTACCTGACGCGGCAGCCCGACCTGCTGCGGGGGCGCGACGCCGAAGTGACGCTACTGTTCTGCGATATTCGCAACTTCAGCCGGATCAGCGGCAACCTCTCGCCGCGCGAGACGATGGAGTGGATCGGCGCGGTGATGACGGCCCTCTCGGATTGCGTGCTCGCCGAGCAGGGAGTGCTGGTGGACTACATCGGCGACGAGCTGATGGCGATGTGGGGGGCACCTGGCGAGCAGCCCGACCATGCCGCCCGGGCCTGCCGCGCGGCGATCGCCATGACGGCCGCGGTCGCCGAGCTGAGTCCTGGCTGGGAGGCGCGGATCGGCGCGGCGATCGAAGTCGGGGTCGGAATCAACTCGGGGCGGGCCCACGTGGGCAACACGGGCTCGCAGCGCAAATTCAAGTACGGCGCGCTGGGCAGCGCGGTGAACATCGCGAGCCGTGTCCAAGGGGTGACCAAGTACTTGCACGCGCCGCTGCTGGTGACGGGCGCGACCCAGGGGCAACTGGACGCGGGCTTCCTGCGGCGCCGGGTGTGCCGCGCGCGGCTCTTCAACATCAAGGACGCCGTGGCGCTTTACGAGCTGAGTCCGACGTCGTCGCCGGAGCGGGTCGAACTCTTTGCCCGCTACGAGGGGGCGCTCGCGGCCTTCGAGCAAGGTCGCTATCGCGACTGCGTGCAGTCGTTGGGGGAGGTGCTGGCAGATCATCCTGACGACGGTCCCTCGCTGTCGCTGCTGACGCGCGCTTTGAATGCCCAACTGTCCATCGATGGGGGGGGCGAGGCGGAATGGGAGTTCACGTCGAAGTAGCCTCGGCGTGGCGAGATCGGCGTATTCTTGCTATGAAGGAAAATCC
>JAEUIK010000361.1 GCA_016793185.1 Planctomycetaceae bacterium
AACGCCGCAAAGGGGCCCTGGCGGGCGGCAATTCGCGCGGCCGCGGCGCAAAACTCGGCGCAATCCTGGCACGATTTGAGGGTCGCCAGGTGCGATTTGTGTCCCTCGGCCAGCAGCGCGGCACAATGCTCGGCGCAGGCGTCGCATTCGCGCTGGCAATCGTTGCAGGCCATCGCGCAGGTCATCATCGCCCCCGCATGACCGTGGTGGGGCGCATCGCGCTGCTGAGCGGAGGCCAGCCGGGGTGCCGCGGCGGCAGCCAGGGCCGAAACGCCCGCCAGGCCGAATTCTCGTCGTCCGATCATCGGAATCTCCTTGAATTTCGCGTTTCGAGAGGGAGCGAGACCGCGAGAATCAGCAGGAGCAAATCGTGGGCCGAAGAGCCGGGAAGCTGAGTTTCTCGGAGCAGACGCACGCGCCTACTTCGCGCTTGGATGCCTAGCGGGGAGGAAGGCCCGCCGGCGATTTGGCTCCCCGGGCCTGAGGCCCGGGGCTCGACAAGATGCCACTATCGTCGCGTCAGCCGCTATGGCAGGTCGTGAAACCGGACGCAGACCGGGCGCGAGACTTGGATCTCCGAGCCCGTCGGCCGGAGCGTTCCTTTCGCGGGGTCGATGGCGAAGACCACGACGTTGGCCGAATCCTGATTGGCCGCCAGCAGGTAGCGCCCCGAAGGATCGATGTTGAAATTGCGCGGGACTTGCCCGCGCGTCGATTCCTGGCCGAGCGGGGTGAGCTTACCTGATTGCGCATCGACGGCGAACATCGCGATGCTGTTGTGACCGCGATTCGAGACGTACACGAACTCGCCGGAAGGATGGACGCGGACTTCGGCCGTGCTGTTGCCCGCGTGTCCTCCCTCGGGCAGCGTCGAGATGGTCTGCAGCTCGGTGAGGACTCCTTTCTCGGGATCGTAAGCGAGGGCCGAGACGGTCGAGAGCATCTCGTTGCAGGCGTACGCGAACTTGCCCGTCGGATGGAAGGCGAAGTGGCGCGGTCCGCCTCCGGCGGGGAGTGCGACGGCCGGGGGATCGTTAGGCTCGAGCGTTCCGCGCTCGGCGTCGAAGCGATAAACCAGCAGCTTGTCGAGCCCCAGGTCGGCCGCAATCGCAAAGCGATTGTTGGCATCCAGGTTGATCGAATGCGCGTGCGGGCCGGCCTGGCGTTGCGGGTTGACGCTCGAACCGGCGTGCTGGACGAAGCTGCTGGGAGGCTTGAGGCTGCCGTCGCTCTGGATCGGCAGGCAGGCGACGCTGCCGCCGCCGTAGTTGGCGACGAGCACGTCGCGCCCCGTGGCGTCGACCGTCAAGTGGCAGGGGCCGGCGCCGCCCGAAGGATGCTGATTGATGAGCCGCAGCGCGCCCGACTGGGGGTCGATGGCGAAAGCGCTGACACCGCCGCTTTTCTTGCCGTTGAAGTCGCTGACTTCGCCCACGGCGTACAGGAACTTTTGCGTCGGGTGGATGGCCAGAAACGACGGGTTGACCGCCTCGGCGGCCAGCCGGGGGGCCGAGATCTCGCCCGTTTTGCGATCGAGCTCGGCGAAGTAGATCCCTTTGCTGTCGCCGCCGGTGTAGGTGCCGAAGTACACGCGAATCGGACTCTGGTCAGCCACGTTCTTCTCCGCGGGGGCCGCCGTGGCTTGCGCGCCGACGAGCAGCACCACCCAGCCCAAGAGCCTGCCAAGATCGGAACGAGTCATCGTCATCGTGTATCCCAGAAGTAGAAGATAGCGTCGTGGCGAAAAGGACTCGCGGCATTCTCGAATCCCGGGGCGCCTGTGTCAAACTTCGGCGGATTTCGGGTGGGCCCGCAGGTCACGGCGCGGCGATCGTCCGCGCCACGCGGAAGCCGATCTCGTCGCTGCCGAATAGCGCCTTCTCGGTCCGATCGCGATAGGCCGAGCGCACCGCCCGGGCGGGCGAATCGAACGAACCGCCGCGGAGCACGCGGTTCGAGCCGTCGCTGACCGGAGCGTTCTCGGGCTCGTCCTCGGTCGCCCGCATCTGCCAGTAGCTGTTCCAGCTTTCCTGGCACCACTCCCAGGTGTTGCCGTACATGTCGAACAAGCCGAAATCGTTGGGTTTGAGCGTTCCGCCGAGCCAGGCGCGGTCGTCGGAGTTGGCCAGGTACCAGGCATAGCGCGGCAAGAGCTCCTCGCTGTTGCCATACGCGCGGCTGGTGCTGGCGCCGGCCCGGCAGGCAAACTCCCACTCGGCCTCGGTCGGCAGGCGGAAGCCGGTCCGCGCGAGATAATCGGCCGGCAGCGTCATCCCATCCTTGATCTGGTCGACCGGGGGGTAGCACATCTGATCCTCCGAGACGCCAGCCTGCTCGCTCAACCAGCGACAGTACTGCGCGGCGCGATACCAGGTGACCATGATCATCGGGCCGTTCTCGTCGGGGCTGTGCTTGCGGGTGATGGGGGGCATCTTCAAGCCGGTCGCCCGCACGAAGCGGCGGAACTGCGCCTGCGTCACTTCCTTGTTCCCGAGCGCGAAAACGCGCCCGACCGTCATCGCGTGGGGCTTTTCGGCCACCGAGCGGCGCGGTTCGGTGACGGGCGAGCCCATCGTGAAGGTCTGGCGACCATCGATCACGGCCAGCGTGTGCTCTTCTGCGACGAGCTGCCAGGTGGCGCTCGCCGGCGCGGGGGAGGCTACGGCCTCAGTCGTTGCGCTGGCGCCGGGGGGGAGATTCGCCCCCCAGCGGCGCGCGAGCCATTCGGCCGCCGCGTGCATGCCGGCATCGGGATCCGTCGCGAACAGTTCGCCCGCCCGGCGGCTGACCGTGGTCCGCAGGTCGGCCGGCAACGTTGCGGGATCGTAGTTGCCCAGCGCTAGCAGCAGGGCCCGCCGCGCGGAGACGTCGGTCTCGGCGGGGAGCCGCGCGGAGAGCAGGGTGGGATCGGTTTTCAGTTCGGCGGCGAGCTCGATCAGCCAGCTCCGCAGCCGGGGATCGTCGCTGTGCCGGAAAAGGGGCCAGACGCGCTCTCCCTGGCCGAGTTGCAGCAGCGCGATGGCCGCCGTCGCCTGCCGGCGCGTCAGTTGATCGCGCACGCGATCGCGCTCGTCGTCGGCAATCTCGGCGGGCGCCTTCTTCTCCAGCTCGGCCGTCAGCACCGCCAAGGCCTCGGCCGGGGCCTGGGCCAACCGTGGCTCGATCAGTTGGAATTGCCGGGGATCGGCGTCGAGCAGCAACGACGCCAACCGCCGAGGTTGATCGGCCGCGTAGCTCACCAGGATGTTCGTGGCCGTGGCCCGCATCGATTCGGGCAGCTGCAGATCGCGAAACGCGACCGCCAGGGGATCGAATAATTCGTGCCGGGCAGGGCGGAGGGCTTCGACCAGCGGTTCGTAGGAGCTGGGATCGGCCGCGATCGAATCCAGCAGACGCTGCGACAGGAACGGGGCATGCGCCTCCCAGCGGGCTAGCGCGGCATCCCCGTCGCCGGGATCGTAACTCGCCAGCACCAGGCCCGCCGCGAAGCGCTTGGCGGGATCGGCGGCGGAATCCTCCAGCACGCGCCACAGAGGTTCGCGGAGCTGATTGCGGTGCGGTGCGAGCGCCGTCCGCACGGCCAGCAGTTCGGCCAGGCCGACCGACAAGATCCGCTCGCTCAGGTAATCGACCTGCGCGGGATCGCTGGGGAGCAGCGCCAGGCTGGCCCGCAAGTGGTCGGCCTCGGAGAGGTTCGGCTGGTCCAGCAGCTTGCGCAACAGGGGGGCGATTTCGTCTTGCGCCGGCTTCAAGTGGTCGAGCACGGCCGTCAGCGATTCGGGCGCCGCCTTGAGCAACGAGTCGACCTGCGTCGCCGTGCGCTCGCGCTGCGCCGCCTGCATCTCGCGCAAGGCCCCTTGGGCGATCAGCCATTGCGAGGTGACGCCGACGAAGGCGCCGATGCCGACCAGCACCAGCAGGCCCAGGAGGCTGGCCACCAGCGGGCTGCGGCGGCACCACCGCCAGGCACGCTCGACGCGGCCAATCGGCCGGGCCGCGATCGGCTCGCCCGCCAGCCAACGCCCCAAGTCGCTCGACAGCGCCTGCGCTGTGGGGTAGCGCCGCGCGGGCTCCTTCTCAAGGCATTTCAGGCAGATCGTCGCCAGGTCCTCGGGGACCGAGGGATTCAAGATCCGCGGCGAGACCGGCTCGCTGTTCATCACCTGCAACAAGACGTCGACGATCCGCTCTCCCTTGAACGGCGGGCGCCCGGTGAGCAGCTCGTAGAGAATGCCGCCGAGCGCATAGACGTCGGCCGCGGGACCGACTTCCTTCTTGCCCGCGGCTTGTTCCGGCGGCATGTAGCCCGGCGTGCCGAGGATGGCGCCGGTGGCGGTGAGCTGTGATTCGTCGCTGAGGCGCTTGGCGACGCCGAAGTCGGTCAGATGCGGATCGCCGTGCGAATCGACCAGGATGTTCGAGGGCTTCAGATCGCGGTGGAGGATGCCTTGTTCGTGGGCGTACTGAATCGCGTCGGCGACGGTCCGCACGATCTGCGCCGCGCGGCGCGCGGGCGGCAGGCCGTCGCGCACGATCTCCGAGAGGCTGCGGCCGTCGATGAACCGCATCGAGAAGTAGTGCTGGCCGCCGTACTCGCCGACCTCGTAGATCGAGACGATGTTCGGATGCTGGAGATTGGCCGCCGCTTCGGCTTCGCTGCGGAAGCGTTGGACGTCGGCCTCGCTGGCGAGTTGCCCCGCCAGGATCATCTTGACCGCCACGATCCGATTGAGGCTCAATTGGCGGGCACGATAGACGATGCCCATGCCGCCGCGGGCGACCTCACCGATCAGCTCATAGTCGGCGAAGCCGCCGAGAATCGGCCCGCCGGCCGGCTTGCGTGCGTGACCGCCGAGGGTGCCGGCGCCGGAAGCCTGCGTGGCATCGGCGGCGCGCCCAGGCCCCGCGCCATCTCCCGGCGCGAGCGTGGGCTCGTGCGGCCCGAAGCGGACGCTCGAACCGCGCGGCGTGTCGGTGGTCGCATTCTGGTCGGCGAGCGAGAACTCTAGCTCGTCGCTGGCCCTGCTGGGCTGGGCCGCGCTGGTGGCGTCGGCCGCGGGGCCGTGCACCGCGCGGAGGTCCACCGCCGACGTCTCATCGCTCGGATTGTGACGATCGTCGCTGCCCATCCAGCATCGGCCTGTCTGCGGTGAAACGGTGGGGAACCGCCGTGAGCCGGCATTCTATCCGCTGCCGACGGCGGGACGTAACGGGCGGGGAGAATTCTGCCGCGGAATCCGCCTCGGGTCAGGCCTGGCGCTCGCGCCGCTGGCGGTGGTACTTCCAGCCGGGCAGGAAGAACGAGAGCGAGGCGACGACGCCGAAGATCATCACCGCGGCGTCCGGCCAGATCGCCATCGCCACCGCCGTCGCGAACATGGCCAGTGCGTAGAGGTAGAACTCGCCGCTGAGAATCGCCGCCTTGACCATGAAGACCATCGCGCCGATGATCGCCAGCACGGGCGAGAGGGTCAGCACCGGCAGCTTGAGCAGCGCTTCAATCCAGTAGAGCATCGCGTCGGCCACGATACTGGCTCCCCAGACGTGCGCGATTTGCCGCTCGACGAACGTGACCGGACCGGCCCGATGGCGCAGCGACCAGAAGATGGCCGACCAGACGCCGATCCCGACCGTCCAGAGGGCCAGGTAGGGGACAATCGTGTCGACGCCCCGCCATTGCAGCAGGCTCGTGGCGGTGCAGAGCAAGAGCAGCACCAGGCTGTGCCACATCCAAAGCAGGCCCCAGCTCTCGAGCACGGGCGCGTGGTGTGTCGGCCGAAACAAGCGCGTGACGACGTCGGTCAGTGCGCCGCTGCTGGCCGCGACCGGCTCGCCCGCCAGATAGGCTTCGAGATCGTCCGCCAGCTCGGCGGCCGACGAATAACGAAGATCCTGGGGTTTTTGCAGGCACTTGAGCGTGACCAGCTCGAGCGCGCGATCGACGTGGCGATTGAGCTGCCGGAGGGGGAGCGGCTCCTGCTCGAGCAGCATCAGCACCGTGTCGACTGCGGTGGCCGCCTGGAATGGAGGCCGGCCCGTCAACAGGTGATAGAGAATGCTTCCCAGCGCGTAGACGTCGCTCGTCGGGCCGACCGCGCCCCGCTGGCCGGCCGCCTGCTCGGGGGCCATGTAGTTGGGCGTCCCCACGATGGCGCCGGTCCGCGTCAGCCCCGAGTCGGTCTCGAGTCGCTTGGCCAGACCGAAATCGGTCACCCAGGGACGATTCTCGGCATCGAGGATGATGTTCGACGGCTTCAGATCGCGATGCAGGATGCCTTGCTGGTGGGCGTAGTGAACTGCCCGGGCGACTTGGGCCAGGATCCGGGCCGCCTCGCGCCCGTCGAGGGGCCCGTCGGCCAAGCGCTGCGAAAGCGTTTCCCCCTCGACCAGCTTCATCGTGAAGTAGGGCTGGTCGTTGTGCAGGCCCACTTCGTAGACCGGGACGATGTTCGGATGGTCGAGCCGGGCGGCGCTCTCGGCCTCGGATTGAAAGCGCGAGCGATCATCGGCCGAGGCCTGCGCGCCGAGGAGCAATTGCTTGAGGGCGACGATCCGGTCAAGGCTCCGTTGACGGGCCCGGACGACCACGCCCATGCCACCGCGGCCGAGCTCGTCCTCGAACTCGAAGTCGGCAGGAAGCGTGATCCCGGATCCTCTGTCGACCGGCGCGGGCTGCGCGGCCGTGCCCCCCGCCACCCCCAGGGGCCAGGCATGCGTCGCGGCCGAACTGCCGGGCGCGTTGGCGCCGGCTGCCAGCCGCTCGGCCAGGAGCGTGGCTTGCCACAGTTCGCGCAGCTCGGCGCGCCACTCGGTCGCGTCGGCCCCGGCCGAATTCAGGTCGATCTTCTGCCCCGCGCGGTGGGCCAGCAGCAGCTCGTCGAGCCGAGCGGCCAGCCAGGCGTCGCGGGCCTCGCTGCGGGGATCGTCGTAAGGGCCCGGGCGGGCGGGCTGGGGAGCATGGCTCATCCAAAGCCCGCCTGCGAGGGAGTCTCGCCCAATTGTGACCGCAGCCGCCGGAGCGCGCGGAGGTACCGCATGCCGGCGGCCGGCTCCGACAGGTTCAGCACCCGCGCGACTTCGCTGTTGGTGAGCTGTTCCTGGTGGCGCATGATCAGAACTTCGCGGTCGGTCTCGTCGAGTTGCTCCAGCGCGGCGGCAAAGCGCCGCTGCAATTCGGCCGCCATGGCCTGCGTGGCGGGGGTCGCCTGATGGTCCCAGAGGACGGCCGAGAGGTCGAGCGCCGACCGATCGGCAAACTGCGGTGGCCCCTGTTCGCGATCGACGCTGCGGCGCGCCGCCCCGCGATGGCGGCGGTAGGCGTCGATCACTCGATCCCGCGCGATCTGCCGGAGCCAGAGGCCGAACTCGAACTGCGGATTGCGCAGGTACTCGGGCGCCCGGCGATGCGCTTCGATAAGCACGTCCTGGACGATGTCGCTGGCGTCGACCCGCCGCGCGATCCGCGGATCGAGCCGGAGTTCGACAATGCGGCGGATCGCTTCGCGGTGACGCGCGAGGAGCTCGTCGATCGCGGCACTGTCACCGGCCGACGCCCGTTCGATCAACGCGGCCACCAGCGGAGCGTCAGGCCACATGCGGTTTGCTCACGGGAGTGCCCGGGTCGTTGCTGAAGTCCATGGTAGTTGGTTCGCAATCTCGACAGAAGAGCGCCGCTACCTGAGCCGGGGACGTGAGTCCCCGGAGTCGACGCGCGTGGCGACGTCGCGCGACGTTCAGCTCCCCGGGCCTGAGGCCCGGGGCTCGGGTGCGTGGGTTGGCGTCAGCTTGCGCTCCACCAGTACAGAGCTCCTCCCAACACGGCCACGGCCCCCACGGCGACGACGACCACCAAGGCGATCGCCGAGCCGGGACCTGGAAGAATCAGCGGAATGCCATTCTGCCGGGCAATCGCTTCGATCGCCTCCTTGGCGGACTTGAGGTCGGTGGCCCGCTGCTGCCGGTAGTAGCGGATGGCTTCGATCGCCTTGCCCGCGCGGAGCAGTTCGAGAATCGCTTGCTCCTGCGTCGGATCGAGCGGGACCTGTGAGGTGGTGGCCGCCAGGAATTTGCCCTGCTCGCGATAGAGTTCGACGGCCGACTTGGCCTCGGCCAGGCCGACGCCGGTCGCTTCACGATAGTGCTTGATGGCTTCGATCGTTCGGCCGGCGGCGATCAAAGGTGCGAGGCGCTCGGCCAGCGGATCCGCAGGCGCGGCAGCCCCGGGGGGAGCGCGGTCGGGTGCAGCGGGGAGGGCCGCGCCGCATCGTGAGCAGAGCGTCGCGGTCGGGGGATTCTCGTGATCGCAACTGGGGCACTTGATCGGCATCGGGATCCTGCTTCCTGATTCCGGAACCTGCCGCAGGGAGGGATGCGACCGGTTCAGTCTACCGTGTGGAGCCGAGCGAGTCAGCGAGCCGGCGTGTCGGCGAATTGTGGCGAAGCGTCTCTCCCGAGCCGGGGACCTCAGGTCCCCGGAGCTGAAGTGCGAGGCGACGTCGCGCGTCGTTCAATTCCCCGGGCCTGAGGCCCGGGGCACGGGGTCGTGCGGTTCTTGCGAATCGAGCTGAGGTACCCGCCGAGCCGGGGACCTCAGGTCCCCGGAGCTAAAGTGCGAGGGGACGTCGTGCGTCGTTCAACTCCCCGGGCCTGAGGCCCGGGGCTCGGGAGATGAGGATCGCACCCGGATCTGTCGGCATTCGGTGATTGGAGAGCAAATAAAAAACCCAGGGAGGGTACTCCCTGGGTTTTGGGTTTGGAACATTCGCGTCGCGTATTGGGGCGCTGTCGTGGCGACTACTCTTCCTTGGCCGGGCCGTCGCCGCTGCCGCCGAACATGGCTTCGAGCGTGCTGGCCGAGTCGGCCGGCTTGGCGGTGGCCGCCGGAGCCGCGCCGTCGCCCGCCTTGAGCAGCGGGAAGTCGCGCTCCAGAGCACTGCCGCGCGTCGTGGCAATTTCCTGCAGCGCCTCGGGCCGGATGCGGACCTCGGAATCCTGGTAGGTGCGGAAACCGGTGCCGGCGGGGACGAGGTGGCCGAGAATCACGTTCTCCTTGAGACCGACCAGCTTGTCGACCTTGCCGGCCAGGGCCGCTTCGGTCAACACCTTGGTCGTTTCCTGGAAGCTCGCGGCCGAGATGAAGCTGGCACTCTGCACGCTGGCCTTGGTGATGCCCAAGAGCTGCGTGCTGGCGGTGGCCGGCTTGGGGCGCGTTCCCTTGGCCGGATCGCCGCCCAGGGCTTCGATCTTGGCGTTCTCCTGCTCGAGCGCGTCCTTGGGAACGATCGAGCCGACCGCGAAGTCGCTATCTCCCCTCTCGGAGATCTTGGTGCACTTGGTGAGCCCTTGGTTGGCGCCGCGGAACTCGAACTTGTCCATGATGCTGCCCGGCAGCAGACCGGTATCGCCGACCGATTCGATCCGCACTTTGCGGAGCATTTGGGCGACGATGATCTCGATGTGCTTGTCGTTGATTTCGACGCGCTGGCTGCGATAGACGTTCTGGATTTCGCGGGTGAGGTACTGCTGGACAGCCTCCTCGCCCGAGATCCGCAGAATGTCGTGCGGCACGAGCGGCCCATCGACCAGGGCCTCGCCGGCCCGGACGAAGTCGCCCGCATGGACTCGCAAGTGCTTGCCGTGCGAGACGAGGTGCTCGCGTTCGATGCCGCTTTCGCTGCGGACGATGATGGTCCGCTTGCCGCGGCGCTTCTCGCCCAACAGCTCGACGGTGCCGTCGATTTCGGCGATGACGGCCGGGTCCTTCGGCTTGCGGGCTTCGAAGATCTCCGTAACTCGCGGCAGACCGCCAGTGATGTCCTGCGTACCGGAGACCTCGCGGCTTTGCTTGGCCACGAGCGTACCGGCCGAGATCATCTGGCCTTCGTCAACTTCGATGTTGGCCTTCTCGGGCAGGTAGTAGAAGTCGAGGATCTTGCCGCTGGCGTCCTCGATGATGATCTGCGGATGCAGGTCACCCTTGTGCTCCATGATCATGCGGCGGACGTGACCGCCGGGATCCTTCTCGGCCCGCATCGTTTCGCCTTCGATGATGTCCTCGAAGCGAACCTTACCGCCGACTTCGGCCAGAATCGGGATGCTGTGCGGGTCCCACTGGCAGAGGACGGTGCCGGCGGGGACGGTCTGGTTCTCTTCGACCAGCAGGTTGGCGCCGGCGGGGATCTCGTACTTCTCGAGTTCGCGCCCCTTGGGGTCGAGGATCAGCATTTCGCCGTTGCGGCTGAGCACCACCTGCTGCCCCTGGTCGTTGCGGACGACCTTGAGCCGGGTGCACTGCACGACGCCTTCCTTCTTCGAGCGGATTTCGCTCTCTTCGACGGCGCGGGCGGCGGTGCCACCGATGTGGAACGTCCGCATCGTGAGCTGCGTGCCCGGCTCGCCGATGCTTTGGGCGGCGATGATGCCCACGGCCATCCCTTCTTCGACCAGCGAGCCGGTCGAGAGGTCCATGCCGTAGCAGAGGCGGCAGATCCCGAGCGTGGCGTCGCAGGTCATCGGGCTGCGGACCTGGATGCGCTCCAGGCCCAGCTCTTCGATGCGGCGGCCGATCTCGGCGGTGATCAGCTCGTCTTCGCGGACGATGATCTCGTCGGTGATCGGGTTGACGATGTTCTGCCGGCTGACGCGCCCCTTGATCGAGTCGGCCAGACGGACTTCCACCTTCTCGCCGCGATAGATGACCCCCTTGGTGATGCCCTGTGTCGTGCCGCAATCGTGCGACGTGATCACGACGTTCTGGGCGACGTCGGCCAGCTTGCGGGTGAGGTAACCCGAGTCGGCCGTCTTGAGGGCCGTATCGGCCAACCCCTTGCGGGCACCGTGCGTCGAGCTGAAGTACTCGAGCACCGAGAGGCCTTCGCGGAAGTTGGCCTTGATCGGCGTTTCGATGATCTTGCCCGACGGCTTAGCCATCAAACCACGCATCCCGGCCAGCTGGCGAATCTGTTCGACACCGCCGCGGGCACCGGAGTGGGCCATCAGGTAGATCGGGTTGACGTAGCCGGCCGTGCGGTAGTCGGTCTCGAGCTCACTCATCATTTCGGTGGTGATCCGCTCGCGGGCGTGCGTCCAGGCGTCGAGCACCTGGTTGTAGCGTTCCCCTTCGGTGATCACACCGCGTTGATAGAGCTTGTGGATCTTGAGGACCTGCTTCTCGGCGTCGCCGATGATCTTGCTCTTGGTCGGCGGCGTGATCAGGTCGTCGGTGGCGAACGACAGACCGCTGCGGGTGCTCTCGCGGAAGCCGGTCCGGTTGAGCGTGTCGAGCAGGTCGATCGTGGCCCGGCGGCCGAGGATCTGGTAGCAGTCCGAGATCACCTTCGAGAGCTCGCTGGAACGCATGGCCAGGTTGTAGAAAGGCATGCCGTCCGGAAGCGCGCTGTTGAACATCACGCGCCCGACGGTGGTCGAGATCAGCGCTCCCAGCGGAGCCTGCTCGGCGTCCCCTTCAACCTTCAGCCGGCGATTGCGCGGCAGTTTGACCTTGATTTTGGCGTGCGTGCCGATGACCCGCAGCGAGTAGGCGAGCTGCACTTCCTCCAGCGAGCTGAAGACCATCCCGTCCCCCTTGTTATCGGGGAGCGACATCGTCATGTAGTAGCAACCCATCACGATATCCTGCGACGGGCTGATGATCGGCGCGCCGTTGGCAGGGCTGAAGATGTTGTTCGTCGACATCAACAGCGTGTGGGCCTCGACCTGGGCCTCGATCGAGAGCGGCAGGTGGACGGCCATCTGGTCGCCGTCGAAGTCGGCGTTGAAGCCCTTGCAGACCAGCGGGTGCAGCTTGATCGCGTTCCCTTCGACCAGCACCGGCTCGAAGGCCTGGATGCCCATGCGGTGCAGCGTGGGAGCGCGATTCAGCAGCACGGGGTGATTGTGAATCACCTCTTCGAGGATATCCCAGACCTCGTCGTCCTTCCGTTCGAGCATCTTCTTGGCGCTCTTGATCGTATCGGCGTGGCCGAGCTCCTTGAGGCGCCGGATGATGAACGGTTGATACAGCTCCAGGGCGATCTTCTTGGGGAGACCGCACTGGTGCAGTCGCAGGCTGGGACCGACGACGATCACGCTACGAGCCGAGTAGTCGACGCGCTTGCCGAGCAGGTTCTCGCGGAAGCGACCCTGCTTGCCCTTGATCATGTCGGTCAGCGACTTGAGGGGGCGGTTGCTCGAGCCGAGGACCGGCCGCTTGCAGCGGTTGTTGTCGAACAGCGCGTCGACCGACTGCTGCAGCATCCGCTTTTCGTTGCGAATGATGACTTCGGGCGCGTTGAGGTCGACGAGCTTCTTGAGCCGGTTGTTGCGGTTGATGATCCGGCGATAGAGATCGTTGAGATCGCTCGTGGCGAAATTGCCCGAGTCCAACAGCACCAACGGCCGCAGATCGGGGGGAATCACCGGGATCACATCGAGCACCATCCACTCGGGCTTGTTGTCGCTATCGCGGATGCTTTCGACGATCTTCAGGCGGTTGATGTAGTCCTTTTGCTTCTGCTTCGAGCCGGTCTCGGCCAGCTCGACGCGGAGATCCTTGGAGAGCTGCACCAGCTCCAGCTTCATCAGGAGCTTGCGGACCGCCTCGGCCCCCATGTCGGCCTCGAAGGAACCTTCGCCGTAGGTTTCGCGGGCGGTGCGGAACTCCTCTTCGGTGAGGATCTGCCGGGCCTTGAGCGGGGTGTCCTTGGGATCGATCACCACGTAATCCTGGAAGTAGATGACCTTCTCCAGGCTCGTGGTCTTCATCGACAGCAGGTTGCCCAGGCGGCTGGGCATGGCCTTGAAGAACCAGATGTGCACGACCGGGGCGGCCAGCTCAATGTGGCCCATCCGCTTGCGGCGGACGCGGCTGTGGGTGATTTTGACGCCGCAGCGATCGCAGATCATCCCCTTGTACTTCATGCCGCGGTACTTGCCGCAGGCGCACTCCCAGTCCTTTTCGGGTCCGAAGATCCGCTCGCAGAAGAGGCCGTCCTTTTCGGGACGGTAGGTGCGGTAGTTGATTGTTTCGGGCTTCTTCACCTCGCCGAACGACCAGCTGCGGATGTCGTGCGGGCGGGCCAAGCTGATCTTGACCGACGCGTAATCGTTAATGCGATCGTAGGAGCCTTCGCCGACGCTCATATGGGTACTCCTTGGCGGGAGAATCTGCTTGCGGGTCGTGTGTCGCTGGGTCTAGGACCGCTTGCCTGCCGGAGCGGCCTGAGGGGGCCGCGGCCGGGAAGAGAAGCGGTCGAACGCGCCGGTTAGACGCGACGTTTTTCCAACTGCATGTTCAGGCCGAGGCCGCGGATCTCGTTGGTGAGCACGTCGAAGCTGGCCGGAGTGCCTGCCTCGAGCGTGTTCTCGCCCTTGACCATCGACTCGTAAATCTTGGTGCGTCCTTCCACGTCGTCGCTCTTGACGGTGAGCAGCTCCTGGAGGATGTAGGCGGCGCCATAAGCTTCCAGCGCCCAGACTTCCATTTCGCCGAAGCGCTGGCCGCCGAACCGCGCCTTGCCCCCCAGCGGCTGCTGGGTGATGAGCGAGTACGGTCCCGTCGAGCGGGCATGCACCTTGTCGTCGACCAGGTGGTGCAGCTTCATCATGTAGATGTAGCCCACGGTGGTTTCCTGCTCGAGCGGATCGCCGGTGCGGCCGTCGAAGAGCTGCGCCTTGCCGTGCTTGGGGAGCCCCGCCTCGGTGAGGCACTTCCAGATGTCCTCTTCGCTGGCTCCGTCGAAGACCGGCGTGATGGCCTGGAAGCTGAGCTTGGCCCCGGCCCAGCCGAGGTGCGTCTCGAGAATCTGACCCACGTTCATACGGCTGGGCACGCCCAGCGGGTTGAGCATGATCTGCAGCGGGGTGCCGTCGGCCAGGAAGGGCATGTCCTCGCGGGGGAGGATCTTGGCGATCACCCCCTTGTTGCCGTGCCGCCCGGCCATCTTGTCGCCGACCGAGATCAACCGCTTGGTGGCGATGTAGACCTTGACCATCTGCAGCACGCCCGAGCGGAGCTCGTCGCCGCGCTTCATCGAGTTGAGCTTGCGATCGCGATCGTCGATCGCGGCCTCGATCTGCGCCGCGTGCTGCTTGTAGACCTTCTCGACGTCGGCCTTGCGTTGCGGGCTGCGGATGTCGAGCGACTCGAGGCGGAACCGGACGGCCTGCTCGGCGACGTACTTGTGCTCCTGGTCGCGGACCAGGGGAGTGCCGTCCTCGTCGACCAATTGCCGCTGGAGGATCTTCTCGATCTCCTCGACCATCGCGCCGAAGACCGTGGCGATCTGGGCGTTCCCTTCGCTCTCGATTTCCTTGAGCGTCTTCTCGAAGGTTTTGCGCTCATCCTCCGAGAGGCTCATGCGGCGCGAGAACTTCTGGGTGTCGATCACGATCCCTTCCACGCCCGAGGGAACCTCGAGCGAGTCGTTCTTCACGTCTTCGCCGGCCCGGCCGAAGATCGCGTGCAGCAGTTTCTCTTCGGGGGTGAGCTCGGTCTTGGACTTGGGCGAGACCTTGCCGACCAGGATGTCGCCTGGGCGGACATAGGTGCCGATCTGGACGATGCCGGTTTCGTCGAGATTGCGCAGCGCCTTTTCGCTGACGTTGGGAATGTCGCGGGTGAACTCCTCGCGTCCCAGCTTGGTCTCGCGAATCTCGATGTCGAACTCCTCGATGTGGATCGAGGTGTAGGTATCGTCCTTGACGAGGTCTTCGCTGATGATGATGGCGTCTTCGAAGTTGAAGCCGTCCCAGGCCATGAAGCCCACCAGCACGTTGCGTCCCAGGGCCAGTTCGCCCTGGTAGGTGCCGGCGCCGTCGGCGAGCACCTCGCCCTTCTCGACCTTCTGGCCGACCGCGACGATCGGCTTCTGGTTCTGGCAGGTGCGCTCGTTAAGACCGACGAACTTCCGCAGGTGATAGACGTCGTCGCCGATCTCGATCCGCGTGGCGTCGCAGTAGGTGACGGTCCCCTTCTTGCGGGCCCGGACCAGCATGCCCGAGTTGCGGGCGACGTCGCGTTCCATGCCGGTGGCCACGATCGGCGGTTCGGCCACCAGCAGCGGCACGGCTTGCCGCTGCATGTTCGAGCCCATCAACGCGCGGTTGGCGTCGTCGTGCTCGAGGAAGGGGATCAGACCGGCGGAGACGCCGACCATCTGGCTGGGGGCCACGTCGATGTATTGGACCTTATCGACGGGCACGAGCTCGAAGTCGGCGCGGTGCCGGGCGATGATGTTCTCGCCCTGGATCTTCCCCTTTTCGATCGGGGCGTCGGCCGGGGCAACGAAGGCTTCGCTTTCCTGGTCGGCCCGCAGCCAGACGACGTTCTCGCTGAGCTTGCCCTTGGAGACCTCGCGATAGGGGGTGACGAGGAAGCCGTATTCATCGACGGCCGCGTAGATCCCGAGACTCGAGATCAAACCGATGTTGGTGCCTTCCGGCGTCTCGATGGGGCAGATGCGGCCGTAGTGCGAAATGTGCACGTCGCGGACTTCGAAGCCCGCCCGTTTGCGATTCAAACCGCCCGGGCCAAGGGCCGAGAGCCGCCGCTCGTGGGTGAGCATCGAGAGGGGGTTGGTCTGGTCGACGACCTGCGAGAGCTCGCCGCGGCCGAAGAAGTACTCGATCGCCGCCGAGATGCTCTTGGGATTGATCAGGCTGCGGGGCGTCATGTCCTCGACGTCCTTGAGGCTCATCCGCTCCTGCACGGTGCGGCGGAGCTTGAGGAAGCCCTTGCGGAGCTCGTCGGAGGCGAGCTCGTCGATCGTCCGCAGGCGGCGATTACCCAAGTGATCGATATCGTCGATCTCGACCTCGGCCTCGTTGCTGCGGAGCTGGAGGAGGTACTTGATCGAGTTGATGAGATCCTCGGGACGGAGGGTCATCTCGCTTTCGGGCAGGTTCAGGCCGAGCTTGCGGTTGATGCGAAAGCGGCCGACCTTGCCGAGGCGATAGCGGTTGGCATCGAAGAACTTTTCGTAGAAGAGGGCTTTGGCCTTCTCCAGCTGCGGCGGGTTGCCGGGACGGAGCCGCTGGTAGATCTTGAGGAGCGCCTCTTCGTGGCTCGAGGTGGCGTCCTCGGCCAGGCTACTGAAGATCAAGGGATCGCGGACGTCGGCGATGACCTCGACCTTGGTCAGGCCCGAGGTGCAGATTGTTTCGGCGATGTTCTTGGTGATCCGCTGACCCGACTCGAGGATGATCTCGCCCGCCCGATCGCTGTTGGCGGGATAGACGACGTCGCCGACGGCGATCTTGCCTTCGATCTTGGAGATGCTGCGGCCGTCGTGGATCGTTTCGACGCTCGAGGGGTAGAAGATGCGGATGAGGGCGTCGTTCTGGCCGTACTTGGGGTCCATCGCCCGCAGGAGGGTCATGGCCGAGAACTTGCCGCTCTGGTCGATGCGGACGCTGAGGCTGTCGCGTTTGGTGACGTTGAGCTCGATCCAGCTGCCGCGTTCGGGAATGATGCGGCAACTATGCATGCGGCGGTCACCCCCTTCGATTTCGACGACGAAATCGACGCCGGGGCTGCGGTGGAGCTGGCTGACGACGACGCGTTCGGCGCCGTTGATGATGAACTCGCCGCCGCCGAGCATGATCGGCATGTCGCCGAGGTAGACTTCCTCTTCGATCGGCTGCTCCTTGGTGAGCCGGAGCCAGACCTTGAAGGGGCGCCCGTAGGTGAGCCGCAGCTGCCGGCACTCATCGGGCTCGTAGCGGGGCTTGCCCAGCTCGTAGCGGAGGTACTCGAGCTTGAGGCTCTTGTCGTAGCTTTCGATCGGGAAGATTTCGCGCAGGACCCCCTCGATGCCCTGGTCCTTGCGTTTTTCGGGGGGGACTTCGAACTGCAGGAACGCGTCGTAACTTCGGGTCTGGATTTCCGTCAGATCAGGTATCGGGTAGCTCTCGAGGCCCGAGCCGAAGCGGCGGACTTCTTGAGGTTTACAACGTCGTTCTGCCGGAGTGGCCATAGGATACGGTGCTCCAAAGGGGTCACGCAGTTGCGCGGGTGCGGGCACGGGCGGCTTGGCGCGGGGCGCAGGGCGCACCGGCTGCATGGCGAGAGGGGTCAGTCCCCGCCCAGCAGTGCCGAGGCGTCAAGCCAGCGTCGTAGCCTCCGTGGTGGTCGAGGCTGGCAGGTTGGAAATCGAGCGTCGTGGGAACACTCCCATCCGGTTGAGTACTCGGCCGTCGCCGCTGCATCCGCGCGCCGGCCCCGCGGGGGGCCAGGCGCGAGCTGGCTGGCAGCGAACGCGGCCACGTCATCAAGCCCGTCGCGTGCGAAAGTCGCGGCTGACCGCCGCACACGACACCAGGGACGGTGGACACGAACTACTTGATCGAAACCGTGGCGCCCGACTCTTCGAGCTTGGCCTTCAGCTTCTGGGCGTCGTCCTTCGAGAGGCCTTCCTTGACCTTGCTGGGGGCGGCTTCGACCAGGTCCTTGGCTTCCTTCAAGCCCAGGCCCGTGGCTTCGCGCACCACCTTGATGACGTTGATCTTCTTGTCGCCGTGGGCTTCGAGATGGACCGTGAACTCGGTCTGCTCTTCGGCCTTGGCAGCTTCGCCGCCGCCAGCGCCGCCCGGGGCGGCCATCACGACGGCGCCGCCGGCGGCCGCCTTGATACCGTGGACTTCTTCCAAGTAATCGCTGAGCTCCTTGGCCTCCTTGAGCGTCAGCTTGACGATCTTGTCCCCCAACTCCTTGGAGGCTGCCGAGAATTCACGCGTTGCGGTGTCAGTCGCCATCTGAAGTCTTTTCCTTTCTCACTCGTTGCTCTGCGGCCTGTTGCGGGACGAGGCCGCTCGAGGATTGCCGCACGGGTTAGCTGAACACAAAATTCGCGATACGGTTTGCCGGTCGGGTCGCGCGGGTGGCAGACCCGCCGGCCGAAGTTTCCTACGAGGCGGCCGGTTCGGCCTCCTCCGCTCCCTGGGCGATCTCCTTGATCTGTCCGGCGAGGATTCCACCCACGCTTTGGAGCTGGCTGGCCAACTGGGCGCCCGGGCCGAGAATCTGGCCCACCAGCAGCGACAGCTGCTCTTCGCGGCTGGGCCACTTGCTGACGGCCTTCACTTCGTCGGCGGTCATCCGGCTGCCGGCCATCACACCGCCGCGGGCCGCGAACGGCTCGAACTGCTTGTCGCCGGCCAGGCGGCTGACTTCCTTGGCGATGTCGACGATGTCGGTGCCGCCCCAGACGATGGCGGCCGGACCTTCGAGCCCCTCGAACGCCGGCGCCAGCGGGGTGCCGGCGGCCGCCTTGCGGGCCAGGCTGTTCTTGATGACCAGCACGTGCATGTTCTTGCCCCGCAGCTCCATCCGCAGGCGGTGGGCCCGATTGGCGGTCATGCCGGCGAGGCTCACCAGCACCAGGTCTTCAACGCCCGCGAGGCGATTGCGGACGTCGTCCGTGATCAGTTCCTTGACGAGTTTACTCATGGCTATCTGCTATCTGCGGTTGGAGGAACGGGGGGCAGGGGCGGGGATGGATGTCAGGCGGCCGAGACCGGAATCCCCGGGCTCATCGTGGCGCTCACGTTCACGCTGCGGACGTACTGACCCTTGACCCCGTGCGGTTTGAGGCTGTTGACGTAGTTCAACAAGGCCTGAATGTTTTCGGCGAGTTTCGTGGCGTCGAAGCTGATCTTGCCCGCCACGGCGTGGACGATCCCGCCGTCGTCGTTGCGGAACTCGACCTTGCCCGCCTTGTACTCCTTGACGGTCTTGGCGATTTCGGGTGTGACCGTGCCGGCGCGGGGGGAGGGCATCAGGCCGCGCGGACCGAGGACGCGTCCCAGCGGACCCACCAGACCCATCATGTCGGGGGCGGCAATGCAGACGTCGAAGTCGGTCCAGCCATCCTTGATCTTC
>JAEUIK010000378.1 GCA_016793185.1 Planctomycetaceae bacterium
GGACGACGCCGTGGGGCGCGTCCTCGAGCAGGTGCGGGCGCAGGGGCAGGAAGAGAACACACTGATCTTCTTCCTCGCCGATAACGGCGGGCCCACCCTGCAGACCACCTCGAGCAATCTTCCGCTGCGGGGCTTCAAGTCCACGACCTGGGAAGGTGGCGTCCGCGTGCCGTTTGCCGTCCAGTGGCAGGGTCGCATTCCGGCGGGCGAGACCTACGAGCAACCGGTCATCCAGCTCGACATCCTGCCCACCGTGTTGGCCGCGGCCGGCGCAGAGCCAGACCCTGCCTGGAAGCTGGACGGGGTCGACTTGTTGCCCTACCTGACCCGGCAGGCGACCGGCAAGCCGCACGAGACGCTGTACTGGCGCTTTGGCGACCAGTGGGCGATCCGCCATGGCGATTGGAAGTTGATCGTCGGGCGCGACGGCGGGAAAGCACCCGGCCTCTATCACCTCGCCGAGGACATCCGCGAAGCCAACAATCTGGCCGCTTCCCAGCCCGAGAAGGTGCAGGAACTGCTGGCGCTTTATCGGTCCTGGAATGCCGAGCAAGCGGCCCCGCTGTTCCCCAAAGAGAACCCGAACCGGCAGCAGCGCCGGAACCGCCCGAACCAGCAACGCCCCCCGGTTCCCGCGGCGACCTGAGCGTGGCGGGCCGACTTGTGATGCGGCCGGCGATTGGGCTTGCTAAGCTATGCCTACGGCGTGGCCGGGCCGGCCGGGCACGCGTGGGGACTCTCTCATTTCAGGGTGACGCGATGCGACTCGCCTGCTGGGCGTGCTGTGGTGTTTTCTGCGCGGGTCTGCTGGGTAGCCAGTGGGCGGGCGCGGTCGAGGCGGGGACCAACATCCCGCGCTTCCTTACCGGGCGGCAGCCCGCCGCGGCCGACCAGCCGCATCCTCCCGAGCATTGGAGCGCGACCGAGAACATCGCCTGGAAAACCGATATCCCGGGCATGGCCTGGTCTTCGCCCATCGTCTGGGGGGACCGGATCTTCCTGACGACCTGCATCGCCAAAGGGCAAGTCCACGAGCCGCGCAAGGGGCTGTACCTCGAGGATGTGGATGCCAACAAGTACCCGCGCGACACGACCGAGCGCGAGTGGAAGGTGCTGTGCTTCGACTTGAAGAGCGGATCGCTCCTGTGGGAACAGGTGGCGTACAAGGGGGTGCCCGCCAAGCCGTACCACATCAAGAACACGCTCGCTTCCGAGACGGCCACGACCGACGGCGAACGCGTCTATGCTTTGTTCGGCAACGTCGGCCTCTATTGTTATGACCTGGATGGCAAGCCGTTATGGAGCCATCCGCTTGTGGCGCGCGAGACCAACTACGGCTGGGGGACGTCCATGTCGCCGGTCGTGCATGGCGACCGGGTCTATCTGGCCAACGACAACGAAGAGAAGTCCACCTTGACGGCGCTCGACAAGAAGACGGGCAAGGTGATTTGGGAAATCCCCCGCGACGAGAAGACCAACTATTCGACGCCGTTCGTCTGGGAGAACCCCCAGCGCACCGAAATCGTGATCTCCGGAATCAACTGGGCCAAGGCTTACGACCTCGACGGCAAAGAGCTGTGGAAGATCAAGGGAAAGTCGATCCTCGCCATTCCCACTCCGTTCGAACAATTCGGGCTGCTGTACGTGAGCTCGGGGCACGTGCTGTGGGGCGAGAATCGCACTTATGCCATCAAACCAGGTGCGGAGGGGGACCTCTCGCCGACTGAGGCGGGCGAAGTCGGACCGCATATCGCCTGGTACGTGAAGGACGGCCCGTATCATCCGACGCCGCTGATCATCGGCGACGACATGCACATCCTGTACGACCGCGGCTTCATGGCCTGCTACAACGCCAAGACCGGCGAAAAAATCTACGACAAGAAGCGCATCCCCAACGGCCGGGCATTTACCAGCTCGCCCTGGAGCTATGCCGGCAAGCTGTTTTGCATCAACGAGGATGGCGTGACGTTCGCCATCAAACCAGGGGCCGACTTCGAGGTGCTCTACACCAATCCGCTGGCCGAGGACGATATGTGCATGGCCACGCCGGTGATCGTGGGGGATCGGCTGCTGATTCGCACGGCGGCCCGCTTGTACTGCGTGCAGGCGCCGGCGCCGGCAGGCAGCGTTCCGGCAGCACGGTAGAGCCGTTTTCGATGGCGGAGAGTCTGCGGGGGATGAAAGGTTCGTCTTGATGTTCGTTAGGTCAGGTCTGCGACGCCAGCGAGCTGTCGTTGTCGTATGGCTGCTGGCTGCGGCAAGCGCCGCCCCGCTCGGGGCGGCCGAACCGCCCGAGAATCGCCACGCGCGCGCCGCGCTCGAGGAGCTGGTTGCTTGGGTCGAGCTCTTTCGGGCGGCACGAACCGAAGGGCCGGCGCTCCGCCCCTTGCTGCCGCGCGAAACGCTCCTCTCGGTCAGCAGCCACCTCAGTCCCGAGGCCGCCGCGCTCTACGTCGACCGGCTCTCGGATCCGCGCACGCTCACTCGGCTGGGCATCGATCGCCCCACGGTCAACCAGTTGATCGAGGGGCTCGAGCTGGTCACTCCGCTGTTGGCCGAGATCGAGCCGCAGATTCAAGTCGTGGCCGCGCGGCAGACGTTTGCCGGCATGCAGGCCGTGCCCGCAGCCAAGTTGCCCGCCGTGGCGATGGTCTTTCGGCCGCGCGATCCCAGCCGGGCTAAGCGGCTGCTGATGTCGGCTTACCTGCTGGCGATGCAAGGCGCCAACGACACGGCACGCGAAGCGGGGCGCCCGCGGCTGACGATGGAGAGCAAACGCCGCGGCGACGGCTTCTACGCGGCCTCGATGTTCCGCCTGCCGAGAAATCCCCCGCCCGAGATTGTGGGTCTGGCCGATTACAACCTCTCGCCTTCGATTGCCGTAATCGGCGAACGGATGATTCTCTCGAGCAGTCGCGAGTTAGCGATCGAGCTGGTCGACCTGGCGTCGGCCGACGAGGGGGCGTTGCTCGTGCCGGAGTCGCTCCGGGTCGATTGGGGGCCGGCCGCCACCGTGCAACTGGCCGCGAGCAACCTGCCCGCGCTTACCGAGGCTCTCATCGATGGCCGCCAGTGCGAGTTCGTCGACGAAGCGTTCGCCCGCTTGCACGGAGCCTGCGAACGTGGACTCGAGCGGCTGCCGCGGTGGACCGTCGGAGTCAAGTTCGACGAGGGCTGGCCCTGGCTGGTCACCCGGCACGGGCTGTAGCCAGCTCGGCGCGGGCGCAGCCAAACTGAGTGCGCGCAATTCTCGGGAAGAACGTTGAGGTGTCGCTTGGGGGGATGGGAGCATCACGAAAACCAGCCGGGCGAGGATGAACCCGCCGGCCACGCGGCGCGGAATGCGCGGATCGGGCTGGCGCTGTTCGCCATCTACGTGCTGGCGTACGGCGCGTTCGTACTGATCGCCGCGTTCAAGTTCGAATGGATGGCTGCACGACCCCACGGCGGCGTGAACGTCGCGATCTGGTCGGGATTTGGCTTGCTGGCCGGGGCGCTCCTCCTGGCGTTCGTGTATAGCTGGCTGTGTCGGGCGAGAGACGTCGCATGATCTACTCGCCTTCGGCGCTGGCCGTCACGGTGTTCGGCCTGTTCGTCGCGCTGACCTTGGGCCTGAGCTTTTATTTCGCAGCGCAAACGCGCTCGGCCAAGGGCTATTTCGCGGCGGGGGGCTCGATCCCCTGGTTCGTCAACGGCGTGGCCTTCGCCGGCGACTACCTTTCGGCCGCCTCTTTTCTCGGCATCTGCGGGATGATCGCGTCGTATGGCTACGACGGCTTTCTCTACTCGATTGGTTACCTGGCGGGCTGGATCGTGGCGCTGCTGGTCGTGGCTGAGCCGTTGAAGCGGCTGGGGCGCTATACCTTCGCCGACGCGCTCGACGCGAAGTTTCAGTCGCGCGGCATCAAGCTCTCGGCCGGCATCAGCACGCTGGCCGTCAGCTTGTTCTATCTCGTGCCGCAGATGGTTGGCGCCGGGGCCCTGGTCAAGCCGCTCCTGGGATTTCCGCATTGGGCCGGCGTGAGCATGGTCGGGGCCGTGGTGATGCTGATCGTCGTCACCGCCGGAATGGTCTCGACGACGTACGTGCAATTCCTCAAGGGAGCCCTGCTGGTCGCTTTCAGCGCGTTCATGACCGTCCTGATCCTGAACCGCGGCCTGACGACCGAGCCTGAGAATCCCGGCTTTCGCGCGCCGCGACTCACCCGCAAGGTGCCAGCGTCGGCCGTCGACCACCTGACCATCGCCGATCTGGGATTGGAAAACTGCGAGATCCTGCCGGCCGACGGGGCTTGGCGCGAGCGGCCGTACCTCCGCACCCAAGATTCAGCCACGGGCTTGGTTACGGTCTGGCGGCGCAACGGGGTGAGCGAGC
>JAEUIK010000416.1 GCA_016793185.1 Planctomycetaceae bacterium
ACCAGTGGGCTGCGCGCTCGCCCACGGCGATGGTGTTGCTGAGTCCGTCCTTGATGTCGCGCACCTTGACGGCGTAGTTGCGTCCGAAGACGCCGTCGAAGCGGTCCCGGCAGATCCGGCAGGTCGGGCGGACGGTGCCGATGCTGCCCACGTAGTTCGCGCCGGCTTGCTCGCAAATCACCGAGTCGTCACTCTTGGCGGGAATCGTCACGCGTTCCTCGAATTCGCCGTCGGAGGGACAGAGAAACAAGGCCACGACGGTGGTCCGCAGCGCCGCGTTCTCGGGCGCTTCGATCGGCCGGTCGAATTTGATGCGTTGAAAGACTTCCTGCTGCTCGACCATCGGCAGCAACATGGCCGACCAGCCCCAGCCGGGCCCCAGGTCGTCGTAGTTGGGATCGCGGCGCGAGATGTACCCCGGCGGCAGACCGTTCCAGGTGTCGAGGTAGACGTGCAGACCCAGCCCGATTTGGCGGAGGTTGTTGCCGCAATGCGCGCGCCGCGCGGCTTCGCGGGCCATCTGCACGGCGGGCACCAGCAAGGCCGCGAGGACCCCGATGATGGCGATCACGACCAGCAATTCGACCAGGGTCATACCCCGACGGCGAATCATGGGACACCTCATGCGAAGCGAGTGGAACTGCGCGGAAACGCACGCCCCGCGGAACGCGCCTTCGACGGCTCTCGTGAAACCGCCTTCTGACCGGCCGGGTAGACAATGGCAACCAAACGCAGGGAGTTTTCCACTCTCTGCATCGACCAGCCGGGTGGAGTGACGACAAGGTTTTCCTAACCGCGCAGCTTTGACAGGCGGGGATTTTGGCCCAAGTGGTTGCGGTCAGGGAACTTTCGGCCCTCGCCCGGGAGGCGGATTTTATCCCTGGGAGTTGCGTCGCGCGGCGCGGTTGCTAGAATCGGGCCGTTCTGGAGAGCGGTCGATGCTAGCGAGAGTCGCCTGGCGAGGCCGCCAGCACGATTGGTCCGTGAATCGCAGGCAACGCTACTGAGCGCATCTTCATCGCGAGTCTGACGGTCGACGCAGCCGAGGTTTCGTCGCGCTGCCCGTCTTCCTCACGCGGTTTCCCGCGTGCGACTCGTGTCTCTTGTGAGATGTCACCGACGCCGCAGGTGCGTCGGCCGCCCCCCAGCGGTTGTGCATCTTCCTTGACCCCCGTACTGCGTTGACTTCCCACCACGATTTTCCGCGCACCAGACCGGATTCCATGTTCCTTCGCCGTGCCGCACTTCGAATGTTCTCGCCCACCGCTCGACGCCGAGCGTGCGCGACAACGTTCCTCGGGCTGTACCTGGTGGGAGCGATCGGCTTTCCGGTCGAATTCTCGACCGTAGTTGATGCCTCGACGCCGTTTCCATGCCAGGGACATCGCTGCGGTTGCCGCAGCGCCGAGCAATGCTGGCGGCAATGCTGCTGCTTCACCCGCGAGCAGAAGCTCGCGTGGGCCCGGGCGCACGGAGTCACTCCTCCAGAGCAGCTGCTGGCGTCGGTTGATTCGGACGACCGCGCTCACGATCGCGACGTTCACCACGAGCTAGCGCAAGATGTTCCGCACGAGCCGGGAACGCGCGAGTGCGGCTCCTGCGACGCGCGCCCGGGCCATTGCGGCGCTAGTGCTGCGAACGTAACCAAAACGTGCAGCGTTCCTCCAGCTGCCACAGGCTGCGGAAGTTGCTCGAGCAAGCCGACGAGCGAGCAAGATTCGTCCATCCTGATCGTCGAAGCCCTCAAGTGCCAAGGGCAGGGGACTTACTGGTGCAGCGTGGGGGCCGTCGTGCCGCCGCCACCGACGCTAACCTGGCAATTCGACTGGACCTGCCAAGAGCGGGTCTCTCTCCACAGCGAGCGTCTGCCTCTCTGGAGCGACGCCCCGCCCGAGCCGCCGCCGCGCGTCTAGTACGCCGGCCTGGCCCTCGCGCTGTCGTCTTGCGCCGTGAATCCTCGGCGCTGACTCTGCTCTCGACGTCATCGCGAATGCGCGTCCTGTCGGTAAAGCTCTAAGCCGCGTGTTTGCACTCCCTCTGGCGAGTGCACCAGCGGCTCGCCAACCGCTCGCCATGGAAGGCGCACAAGTTCGGCTCGCATCGTGCCGAATTCACTTTCGAAACTCACGAAACCGAAAACTAGAAACGAAATATTGAGGAACTATCGATGATTCGCCACTTCGTTGTCTGCACCTTACTGACCTCGTCCATCGCCGCTACTTCGGCCGCACTGGCCCACGGACCGCAACTGCAAGTTACGACTTCCGGCGGAAAGCTCGTGACCAACTCCATCTTCCTGGACGAGGATCCCGTCAACGGCTACGGCCCTTTGACCGCCGAGAAGCGCGTGTACGTGATGCCACTCACGAATTCGCTCGGCGACGGCCAGTACTTCGCCCGCCCGAATCCGGATCCCAGTTACTACTCGGGGCCTGGCTTTGCGCCCGGGTTGTCGAATCTGCAGTTGGGAAGCGAAATCAGCCTCCAGTTCTTGGCGGGGCTGTTGTTGTGGGATGGGGCGACGTTCGCCGACCCCGGCACCGAACAGCTGCAGGCGTTTCGCGGCGGTCATGCCGCGCCGAGCGCTACACTTTCAACCGTCGACGGTGGACCGTCGGGGAGCATGACCGTCACCCCGTCGTTCACTCCAGGTGCCGGAGCGCACAACACAGCGCGGTTCCGACTTCTGGGTGACAGCTCGTCGCCAACTTCGCTCAGTGACGACGGCGTCTATCTGGCGACGATGCAGCTCACGAGCAACAGCACTTCTCCGGTTGTCGCTCCGAGCGATCCGTATTACTTCCTGCTCCACAAGAACGCTTCTTCGACGGTGGTCGACGCGGCCTTAGCGTCACTCTTGAGCTCGCAGGGAATCGACTCGAGCATGGTCCAGGTCGTGCCCGAGCCGAGTAGTATTGCGATCATGGCGACCGGCGGACTGCTGCTCGGCTTCACGGTCGTGCGTCGCCGCCAGCGTGCCTAGCCAACGGCTGAGCGTGGCACGGGGAGGGCCGGACAGCGAGCCGGTCCTCCCTGCCACGTTGTGAGGGGGGTCTCGTCATGGGCATACCTCGATCATTCACCAGCGGCGGGCGGCCGGCGAGCGGAGGATCCGTCGGCGGTCGCGGAGGGTTTACGCTGGTCGAGTTGCTCGTTGTGGTCGCGATTCTGGGAATCCTGATCGGTCTATTGATTCCCGCTGTCTCGGCGGCGCGCAAGTCGGCTCGGATGTCGCACTGTACGAATAACATGAAACAGATCGGGCTGGCCCTGCTGCTGTTTGCGGACAGCCATGGCGGCGAGTTACCCAGAACCTCCGACACGGAATTCGCAAATATCCGGCAGGCATGGATCTACACGCTGGGTCCCTATATGGAGGATGTCGACACGATTCGAATCTGCCCGGAGGACCTGCTGGGGGAAGTGCGGCTCAAGCATAAAGGCACGAGCTATGTGCTGAATGACTACGTGACGCAACCTCCTTCCACCAACAAACCCGACTTCCTCAATAATCTCAACAAGATGGATTCGACATCCACCACGATCCTGGCACTGGAGGCGCGTGATATGTCGCCGGAGACGTACGATGGAACGAGCGACGATGAGGAGGCCCAGGCCGACGCTGCCCACCTGACGGCCTTCTACGATCACGCCCACTGCTCCGACTGGTTCAAGCCCAAGTACGTCAATACCAAGACCGTGTGGTTGGCGATGCTCAAGGATATCCGCCCCGACCGTCATTGGTCGTCCCAGTCGGCCGATCAAACTCAGGGATTATCGCTGTACCTGTACGCCGACGGCCACGTCAGCCCGATCCCCGCGCAGGAGATCAAGCAGGCGGCCGACGAGGCACGGAATATCTTC
>JAEUIK010000417.1 GCA_016793185.1 Planctomycetaceae bacterium
ATCATCACCGCCTCCGGCGGCGTGCTGATCGACTCGTGGGGCCTCGCGGCCAATAACGAGGAGAGTGGCTCGCTCGCCCCCGTCCGCAAGAAATCCGCCCCCACCGATCCTTCGCGCTGGTGGTGGAACTAGCGTCGGCAAACGCCAAGAAACCGACCAGACTCACCCTTCGCGGGTGCCATGCCCACGCTCGCCGTGGGCATGTTTTTTTGCATCGGCCGCCAGCACCGCGCTCTCCAATGCAGCAGTCCGCAGGTTCACGCAGGTCACGCTCATGAGGTGCGCGGCCGCCTGCGGGAAGAAGCGGTCAACGTAACCGGCGGCAGCGGCCGTCGCGTAGTCGGAATCGATGGGCGGCAGTTGCGACTTGAGCAGCACCAGGGTCTCGCACCCAATCAGTTGAGCGATGCGCGCCGCGATCGAATCGCTGGTCACATCCCACGATTGCGGCAGGCGAGTGCCCTCGCACAACCGTTCGTCGTGGCGCAGCAGCTTGAGTGGATCCACAACCACCAGCGGCAGCGAGCGCAGCGCGAAGTGGATCTCCTCCAGCCGACCGCGCACCAACCCCGGACCAGCATCGCCAAACAATGCCTCGGCGACGCGCCGTGCGTTGCGGCGCATGCAGCCGATCGCGACCCAATGGGCGGCTTCATCCGTGAGGCCGCGCTGCGATTGCTCGGCGCGCAGCTGCTCGACTTCGGCGCCGCCGCCGACGACCAGCACGGTCTGCCCGGCCTTGTTCTGGTGGAGCCAACGCAAGAAGTTCTGCTGCCAGTCCGGCGACTCCAGCAGGCTCCCCCCCAACTTGACGATTTGTCGCAGGTGCTGATTCATCGCCCAATTCAACTCGCGTTGGCGGCAACGGCCGGCACGGATGACACTTCCGCAGCCAGGACGGCAACGGCGTAGGCGGCCGCGGCCTCCGAAACCCGCTCGTCGAGACGCTCTCTGAGCGAGAGCCGCGCGCCGGGCACGCCCAGTTCATCCAGCCAGCGGGTCAGCAACCGCTCCCCCTGGCCCGCGAGCACATAGGTCGCAGGTCGTCGGCCGCGCGCGTGCCATACCTGTTCGAGTCCGCGGGCAAAGATCCGGCGCTGAGCACGATCAATTGCCCGAGCCGCGCGGCGGGCATCCCGCTCGTCGAACGATTCTCGATCGGCGCCTACCATCCGCGCCAGCCGTTCGCGCGCCCGCGCGCGGGTCGCCGGGCGACCGTCGGCGGTTTCCCGCGATTCACGATCTTCTGCGACGGTGCCCAGCCACAGGTGCGCGTCGAGCGCCGTCGCGAACAGTTCGCGGGCAACCGGGCAAACGGCGCCGCGATAGGGAAGCGTGCGGACGAGCGCCGCCACCGGCGTGCGCGTCAGGCCGAGATAAACGAGCTCGCCCGCCAGCAGCCGTTCGGTATCCGTCGTACCCTGGCCAACCGGCTCGCCGCCGGCAAGGGGGATGATGTCGGTCGTGGTCGAGCCCATGTCGATTAGCATCGCATCCGGGGAAGGAGCGAGGCGGCCCGCGAGACGTGCCAGGGCGTGCCAGTTCGAGGCGGCGGCCAGATGCGGCACGCACAGCGCTTCGGCCGGAGCGACGAATCGCCCATCGGTCAGATAGACCGACACGGGGCGCCCATCGGCGGCCTGCATCAGGGCCGTGTAGATTTGCGCGATGCCTTCGCGCTTGGTGGGATAGCAATCGGCCAACTCGGCGGTCGTCGTGGCGGCGATGCGCTCGCAGGGAACCGCGTTGCGCAAGGATTCGGCCAGCACCTCCGGCAATCGATCCGGTTCTCGCCAGACGGCAAACGGGATCGTGCGCGAGTAGCCCGAGGCGGTCGCCAGTTTGAGGTTCGCTCCCCCGATATCGACGCCGAGCACGGTCATTGGGTGGACTGCGAGCCAGATTGCGACCGGGACCGGACGCAACGCACGCGTCCGCACGCGTCGAATTCTACCTTGTCCGCCAGCCACGACAATTCGGGCGGCGTGCCAACGGCGGCGGCGAGCATGGCCCCGGCCAGGTTGCCGCGGCACAGGGCGCGCAATCCAACGTAGGAAGTTGTGAGGCGCGGGTTGACCTCGATCACCCGGTCGTGGCTCCCGTCGGCGGCGGCGCCGAGCATCAGGTCGACCCCCACGTAACCGCGTGCTGGGGGTAACGCTTCGAGCGCACGAGCGGCCAACGCGACGGCCCGTTCGGCCAGGTCGCGCCGCAGGGGCGCTTTCCCGCCCAGATAGGTAAACCGCCCATCGGTCGACAGTCGCTGCGCGCACGGCACGAGCGGCAGGCGCACGTCCGGCCCGCACAGCAGGGCAACGCTCGCCGGCTGGCCGGGGCAATACTCTTCGAGGCGCCGCGCTTGCTGATTGTGGGGGAGCGTTGGCGAGCCTTCTGCCGCCGAGTACGAGTCAACGAGAAACGTGTCTTGCGAACCGGCCCCGTCGCGCGGTTTCAGCACCGCGGGGTAACGCCAATCGCGGGGCAGGGGAGCGCCGGCGGCAAGCTCGCAGCCGCGCGGCACTGGCACGCCCGCCGCGGCCAGATATTGCGCAGTGGCGTGCTTGTCGCTCGTGAGTTGAATGAATTCCGACGACGGCCCGAGGAGCTTGAGGCTGGCAACTTCGGCACGCCGAGCCAGTTCGCACAGGGCACCGCCCGATTCCGGTGCGATGATCAACGTCCAATCGGCCTGATGGTTCACAAAAGCACTGGCTGACAGGCAGCCAGTGCCACCCGATTCCGTCGGATCGGTCGCGATCAGAACCTCGACGTCGTCCTGCTGCCGAAAATCTGCGGCCACGGCGGCCAACATGGCTGCCCCTTCGCGGCGCAGCGATGCCGGGGGCGACGGCCAGCCAAATTGTCGCCAACCGCCGGCGTGGATGAACTCGTACAGCAGGATCCGCATCGAGCTGGCCCTGCCGTTGCCCGAGGGTCTAAAAGATTCCGAGCTGATCCCGCGCTTCGTCGGTCATCCGGTCGGGCGACCATGGAGGGCTCATCACGAGCTTGATATCGACGGCGCCGACCCCTTCGACCCGGCCGAGGACGTCCTTCGAATTGGCGATGATCTGCGGCCCGGCCGGGCAGGCGGGACTGGTGAGCGTCATCTCGACCGCCACGTTCGACTTTTCTTCGACTTCCTCGACGCGCACCTCGTAGACCAGCCCCAGATCGACGATGTTGACGAACAGCTCGGGGTCGACGACTTGCTTCAGGGCTTCGCGGATTTGATCTTCACTGACGGGCATCAGCACTCGCCCTCCCATAAGACGGACTCGACTTGCACCGGCACGGCCGCGCTCTGGGGCCATTCTACCATCCGCGGCCCGTTCAGTCCGCCAGGCGCACGAGAATGTCGTCGCCGGAGATCCGCACCTCGTGGGCCGCGGTTCCCCGCGTGGCGGGCAACGTCAACGCCCTCCCGTCGCGAATATCGAACCTGGCCCCGTGCCGCGGACAAGCAATCTGGTAGCCATCGAGTTGCCCCTCGGCCAGCGGGCCACCATCGTGCGTGCAGACGTCGTCGAGGGCATAGTACTTGCCGCCGACGTGAAACAGGGCAATCACCCGGTCGTCGACTTCGACGACCTGTTTGCCGGGATCGGGAATCTCGCCAACTTTGGCAACTGCCTGAAAATCGCTCATGAACTCATCAACAGGATTAGGATTCTGGGTAGGTCAGGGCACACCCTGACGGGATCACATACGTTCGACCAGTTGCGGTTCAATTCAAAGACAGAAAAGCTAACCGCAGATTTCACAGATTACGCAGATGAATGCCGGGCGGGACAAGAACGACTCGCAACTTTGATTTCTGTCCGCGAAATCTGCGCAATCTGCGGTTGGATTGATTCGTCTGACTTCCTCTCCGATTTCCACCGCTGAGGCTGTCAGGGCGAGCCCTGACCTACTACGGCGGGGAGGATTAGTCGTACTCGCGAATCCGCCGGCCAATGGCGTGGCCCAGCGCTTCGCGCACACACTCGATGCGGATGCGGTCGAAGACCTGCTGGAAGAAGCCGGCCACAATCATCCGCACCGCTTCGTTCCGCGTCAGCCCCCGACATTGAGCGTAAAAGATCTGTTGATCGTCCACGCGACCCGCAGTGGCGCCATGCGTGCAGCGGACGTCGTCCGCCTCGATCTCCAACCCGGGAATCGAGTCGGCGCGGGCCCCTTCGGAGAGAATCAAATTGTCGTCGCGCTGGTACCCGTCGGTCTTCTGCGCGTTGGGATCGACCTTGATCATGCCACGCCAGACGATGCGCGAGTGATCCTGCAGGGCTCCCTTGTAGAGCAAGTCGCTCTGGCAGCTTTCAGCCTCGTGATGCTGCAGCGTGTGGTACGAGAGATGTTGCCGCCCCTCGGTGAACATGACGCCGTTGACCTGGGCATTGGCACGCTGGCCGATCAGTCCAACGTGCTGGTTGACCTTGGCCACCCGAGCTCCCAAGGCGCCGATCGTCCACTGCAACTGCCCGTCCCGGCCGACCAGGGCCTTCTGATGGCCAAAGTGCCAGGTGCCCGACCCCCAGTTCTGCAAATTGACGTACTGCAAGCGGGCGCCGGCGCCGACCCACAGCTCGATACCGCCGCAGTGGAGGCTCGGCGTGTCGTCGCCAGCGGTCTCGGCCAGCAAGGTCACTTCGGCGTCGTCGTCGACGATCACCAGCGTGTGCGAAAAGTCGCTCCCGCCCCCCTGCAGCGCCGACAGCTGGTAGAGGGGCTCGTCGACGGTCACGCCGCGCGGAACGTACAGGAACGTTCCCCCCGACCAGCAGGCGCCATGCAAGGCCGCGAACTTATCGGCATGGGGGTTCACGGCTCGGGTGAACAAATGGCGGCGAATCAACTCGGAATGCTCGTTGATGAGCTGATCGAGGCTGCCGAACACGACGCCGCGCTCGGCCCATTTCGGGGCGAGTTGCTGTGCGACCGGCACGCTGTTGAGCGTGGCGGTACGGCCCCCGAGAGTGACGCCCGCGGTCAGGACCCCCTCCGGCAACTGGGCCCCGCCGGTCCCTTCAACCGGCAAGCCGAACTTATCGAGCCGCAACAGGCGAATATCGGTGCGGCGCCATTCTTCCTCGTCGCGTCCCGGCAACGGCATCGCTTGAAACGCTTCCCAGAGTTCACGCCGCTGCGCGGTCAGCCAGGCAGGTTCGCGGCGGGCAGCCAAAAAGGCGTCGAAGGCGGCTTGAGTGAATCCGCTCGGAACGATGGTCTGGGTCATGATGAACTCGAGAACTCGTTCGCTAAAGGCACATGCCCACGGCAAGCGTGGGCATGGCACACCAACTTGGACAGAAATGGGCCGCGCTCGTGTAACCGACTACCCAATCGAGCCTTCCATCTGCAATTCGATCAGCCGGTTCATCTCGATCGCGTATTCCATCGGCAGCTCTTTGACGAGGGGCTCGATGAACCCGTTGACGATCATCGTGCTCGCCTCGGCTTCTGTCAGGCCGCGGCTGCGGAGATAAAACAGCTGCTCTTCGCCGATGCGCGAGACACTCGCTTCGTGGCCGATCGTGACGTCCTGTTCTTCGATCTCGATGTACGGGTACGTGTCGCTGCGGCTCTGGGCATCGAGAATCAAGGCGTCGCAGACGACGCTCGACTTCGACTTGCGTGCGCCCGGGTCGACTTTAACGAGTCCCCGATAGCTGGCCCGGCCGCCGTTCTTGGAAATCGACTTCGAAATGATCCGGCTCGAGGTGTGGGGCGCCGAGTGGACCACTTTGGCGCCCGCGTCCTGGTGCTGCCCGGCGGAGGCGAAGGCGATCGAGAGGATCTCGCCGCGCGCCCCCGGCTCGAGCATGTAGACGGCCGGATACTTCATCGTGAGCCGGCTGCCGAGGTTGCCGTCGACCCACTCCATGGTGGCGTTCTCGTAGGCCACGGCCCGCTTGGTCACCAGGTTGTAGATGTTGTTGGCCCAGTTCTGGATCGTCGTGTACCGGCAGCGGGCGTGCTTCTTGACGATGATCTCGACGACGGCCGAGTGCAGGCTCTCGGTCGAGTACATCGGGGCCGTGCAGCCCTCGACATAATGGATCTGTGCCCCTTCGTCGACGATGATCAGCGTCCGCTCGAACTGTCCCATGTTCTCGGCGTTGATCCGGAAATAGGCCTGCAGCGGAAACTCGATCTTCACCCCCTTGGGGACGTAGATGAACGAACCGCCGGACCAGACCGCCGAATTGAGGGCGGCGAACTTATTGTCCGTCGACGGAATGATCGTGCTGAAGTACTCGCGCACCAGATCGGGATAGTCGCGAACGGCGCTGTCCGTATCGGTGAAGATCACGCCCTGCTTGCTGAGATCCTCGCGGAGCGAGCCATAGACGACTTCGCTCTCGTACTGGGCCTTCACGCCCGAGAGGAATTTCTTCTCGGCTTCAGGAATGCCGAGCTTGTCGAAGGTCCGCTTGATATCGTCGGGTACGTCGTCCCACGAGCGCCCCTGGCGATCGGAGGGTTTGATGTAGTAGTAGATATCCTGAAAGTCGAGATCGACCGCGCCGCCCCACTTGGGCATCGGCTTGGAATTGAAGATCTCGAGGCTCTTGAGCCGGAAATCCCGCATCCAGTCGGGCTCGTTCTTCATGTCCGAAATCTGGCGGACAATCTCGGCGTCGAGGCCCTTGCGGCTCTTGAAGATATAGTTCTCGGCATTGCGAAAATCGTACTTGTTGATTTCGCTGGTGCCGACGTCGAATTTTTCGTTGGTCAAATCGGTGGCCATGCGGCGCACCTCCGTTTCGCTTCCGTAGGTCAGGCAGTCATGCCTGACGATTTCGTGCGGTTCATGTCAGGCATGGCGGCCTGACCTACGATCTAGGCCACGCCGAGTTGCGCCGCGGCGTTCTCCGACTTGGACATGGCGGCCTCCTCGGCCGCGGCCTCGGGATAGGCAGCGCGAATCCGATCGTAACCCCGTTGATGCAGTTCCTCGGCCAGTTCCGGCCCCCCCGTCTCGACGATCCGGCCGCCGAGCATCACGTGCGTGTACTGGGGGCGATTGTGCTCGAGCAGCTTGTCGTGGTGCGTGATGATCAGGATCCCCATGTCCGCCCCGCCGATCTCGGCGATCGACTGGCTGGCCAGCCGCACGGCGTCGACGTCGAGCCCGCTGTCGGTCTCGTCGAGAATGGCGAACTTGGGCCGCAGCATAGCGAGCTGCAGGATCTCGGCCCGCTTCATTTCGCCCCCCGAGAAGCCCTCGTTGACGTACCGCCGGGCGAACTCGGCGTCCATCTTGAGCTGCTCCATCTTGGCGCGCAGCTCTTTGCGAAAATCACGCATGGGAATCAGGTCTTCCCCTTCTTTGCGTTGCGGATTGCGGACGTTCGTCGTGGCATGGCGGAGGAAGTCGGCCATCTTGACGCCCGGGATCGACATGGGCCGCTGGAACGCCAGGAACACGCCGGCTCGGGCGCGCTCGTCGGGCTCCATGGCCAGCACGTCGTGCGTGGCGCCATCCGCTTCGAGCTCAATCGTTCCCTGCGTCACCTCATAACCCGGATGCCCCATGATGGCGTAGCCGAGCGTGCTCTTGCCCGAACCGTTCGGCCCCATCAGGGCATGGGTCTCGCCGCGTCGCAGGACGAGATTGACCCCCTTGAGGATCGGTTTCCCGTCGACGGAGACGTGCAGATCTTTGATCGTGAGAATTTCGGCCATGGAACTCGCCTGTCACTTTCGACTGCTATCGACCAGCTAACCTGTGATCTTCTGATGATCGAAAACGTACTCGTCGGGAGCTGCGGCCACGTAACCCGAGTGGTGCGGGATCGGCAACTCATCGTCGAGCTTCTCGCCAATGACCCCCGAGGACTTGCGCAGAATCCGGTGCCCCTTGATCTTGTCCTGCACCCGCATCAGCCCTTCGAGCAAGGCTTCGGGGCGCGGCGGGCAACCGGGCACGTACACGTCGACCGGCACCACCAGGTCGACTCCCTTGACGACGTGGTAGCCATACTTGAAGTACGGCCCCCCGCCCACGGTGCAGGCCCCCATCGCGATGACGAACTTGGGATCGGGCATCAGGTTGT
>JAEUIK010000437.1 GCA_016793185.1 Planctomycetaceae bacterium
AACATCGCTTCGGCATGGTGATCGGCCGCGAAGCCCTGCAGCTTCTGCATGGCGACGACCAGCGGGGTCCAGGCCACGAGATCGGCTGCGAGGATCTGGCTCGGGTCATCCTCGGCAACGGACGCCAGCGGTGGGGCCGCCGCCTGCGGCAGGCGCGCGCCCGGCGCCGGTGCGACTCCGTCGTGCCCAGCCGCGGCCGCGGACAGGTCGAGCGCGGCCAGCAGGCCCGTGCCCAGTTGGCAGACGCTGTCGCGGCCATGGTCTTTGGCTTGGTACAACGCGCGATCGGCGCGGCGGAGCATCGTTTCGGGTGTGTCGCCCGGCTGGATCTCGGTGACGCCAAAGCTGATCGTCACGACGTCGTTGTCGAGCACACTGTGGGGTTTAGCGCCGATCTTGCGCCGGATCTCTTCGGCCCGCCGCGTCGCGGCCATGTTGTCGCAGTCGGCGCAGAGCATGACGAACTCCTCGCCGCCGTAGCGGGCCACGAGGTCGCCGGGCCGGCACGAGTTGCGGAGGATGCGGGCGACGAACTTCAAAACTTCGTCCCCCGCCTGATGCCCGAACGTGTCGTTGACGCGCTTGAAGTGGTCGATGTCGCCGATGATCAGGCTGCAGGGGCGTTGCTGTTCAAGATGCACCACGACGAACATCGCCAGCACGCGGTCGAACTCGGCGCGATTGGCCACCTCGGTCAGCGGATCCTTGGTGGCGAGCTCGTGCAGGCTCTGGCAGCGCGATTCGAGCGAGATCTCGGGCGAGACGTCGTGCATGACGAGCGTCGCCCCTTCGATGCGTCCGTCGGGAGTCGAAACGGGCGTCACGTGGGCGTCCACCCCCACGCGCCGGCGTCCGCGACCCTTGATCTGCACGCGCCGCACCCAAGGTTGCCCGGTCTGGATGGCGTGCGCCACGGGGCAATCCTCGTCGGCGATCGGGTGCCGGCGCTCGTCGCGCATCACGATGGCGCTGGGCAGCCAGCGGCGCCCCCGCATGCTGGCCCCCGAAATGCCCGTCAGCCGCTCCGCCCCCCGATTCCACAACAGCACGTGCAATTGATCGTCGATAAAGATCACCGCGTCGCTGATCTGCTCCGGCAGGGCCTGGCGAAAAATCTCGTCGACGGGCTGGAGGGTCTTGGACTCGGGCGTGTGCAGGCGCCACAGCTCGTTGGGTTCGGCCGGGCCGAGGGCCCGGAGCCACTGCTGACCCACCTCGTGCACCAGCTTGTCGGTGTCCCAGCAGTCGTGCGCGGCAAACTCCTGGACGAGCTCCGGATCGAATTGCGTGCCGGCACAGCGGAACAGCTCGGCGATGGCCCGCTCGCGCGAGAGCGCCCGGCGATAGACCTGGTCGGTGGTCATCGCGTCGAAGGCGTTGGCAATGGCCAGCATCCGGGCTCCCAGCGGCAACTGCTCGCGGACGAGCCCGCTGTCGCTCCGCGAACCGTCGTACCAGTCGGGCGTGTGGGCGACGATGTCGAGCACCGCGTCGCTCGCGCAGCACGAACGCAGGATCTCGAGGCCCACCGCACGGTGACGCTCCATCACGACCGCTTCGTCGTGCCAGAGCGAGCCCGGCTTGAGCAGCACGTGATCGGGCACGCCGATCTTGCCCACGTCGTGCAACAGGGCGGCGACCTCGAGCGCGTCGCACTCGGCCGGAGCCTGGCTGCGGAGGCGGGCCCAGTTCGAGCAATAGATCGCGACTCGGTACGAATGGGCGGCCGTGGCCGGATCCTTGGCATGCAGCGCCGCGTGCAGGCTGCTGGCGATGCCCAGGCGAACCTGGATGAGCTGATTGACGCGCGGCTCGGCGCGGCTGGAAAGCGCCGCCGCCGCGCGCGGGGGCGCCTGTAATTCCTCCGCGCTCAACGACTCCAGGCGTTCGAGCAGGTCGGGAACGTGGTCCCAACCGACGATGTCGGCAGCGGGGAGCGGCATTTCCCCCGCAGGCAGCGGCTGAACCGCGTCGAGCGAGGCAGACGTGTGCGAAGGATCCATCGCGACTCGTGGTGCTGTGCGTGAATGCGCCGACAGAAGTGCTCGTGCATGACGCGCGCCTCGCATCGGGTCGGGGCAGCAGCGTCAGGGCGACGAGGGCGCGAGCGAACCCCCGGTGGCACGGGGTTCGATCTTTCGCCGCTCAAGGCTAGGTCACGCCGGCAGGCGCGGCAAATCGCGTCGTGGGGGCACGCCGCGCAGTCGCTACAATCGCGCCGCCGTTCGGCCCGGCCGATTTGCTTGCGATCGCTCCGCCAGCGCGATACCCTCTAACTCTATCTCCCGCCCCGGTCGGGTTTGGCAGCGGTTTGGCCCCCGCGGGATCCCACCATGACTCGCTCCCGGACGACGCAAATCTCCCCCCCGGCGGTGCATCCGCGCGTTCCGCGACGAACCGCGCTGCAGGCGGGTGCGATCGGGTTGCTCGGTCTGGGGATGAACCACCTCGCTCCCCTGCGGCAATTGGCGCAGGGCGCGGCCGCACCGTCGGCGGCGAACCCAACCGCCAAACGCGTCATTTACATCTTCCTCTCGGGCGGTCTTGCGCAGCACGAGAGCTTTGACCTCAAGCCCGACGCCCCGGCGGAGGTTCGCGGCGAGTTTCAACCGATCGCCACCCGCACGCCCGGCGTGCAGATCTGCGAACACCTGCCGCGTCTGGCTGCGCTCAGCGACAAGTGGGCGCTCGTCCGCTCGCTGACCCATCCCTACAACGAGCACTCCCAAGGGCACATGGTGATGCTCTCGGGGCGCACGCCGATGCCGGTCGGCTTCGATGCCAACACGCCCAAGCCGGGGGACTGGCCCTCGCTGGCGGCGATCGCCGGCGCCATGCTGCCAGCGCGCAACAACCTGCCGCCGGCCGTGGTGCTGCCCGAGCGGATGGTGCATCGCACGGGGCGCGTCATTCCCGGCCAGTTCGCCGGCCAGATGGGACCGCAGCGCGATCCCTGGTTCGTCGAGGCGTCTCCCTTCAACGGCGATACCTACGGCGCGTTTCCCGAGTACGAGTTTCATCACGAGCGCGGGCAGCAGCACAGCGCCCGGCTCAAGTTCGAAGCCCCCAACCTGTCGCTGCCGTCGGGTTTGAATTTCGATCGACTCGGCAGCCGTCTGGGGCTGCTCGGGGCGCTCGACGACGAACGCCGCGGGCTGGAACGTTCGTCGGCAGAACAGGATTTCGACCGCTATCGACAGCAGGCCGTCTCGCTGTTGGTCGATCCGGCGACCCGGCAAGCGTTTGACGTCGTCTCGGCCGACGAACGGACGCAGGAACGCTACGGCAAGAACACGTTCGGCTGGTCGCTCTTGATGGCGCGGCGCCTGGTGGCTTCGGGCGTAAGCCTGGTGCAGGTCAACCTCGGCAACAACGAGAGCTGGGACACGCATCAGGCGATCTTCCCGAACCTAAAGGACTATCTGCTCCCCCCGACCGATCGCGCGGTCGCGGCATTGATCGAGGATCTTGACGCTTCGGGCGAACTTGATTCGACCTTGATCGTGATGGCGGGCGAGTTCGGCCGGACGCCGAAGATCTCGACGTTGCCCGGCGTCAAGTTGCCAGGGCGCGATCACTGGGGGGCGGTCCAATCGCTGCTACTAGCCGGCGGCGGCATACGGGGCGGCACCGTGATCGGCTCGACCGACAAGCTGGGAGGCCAGCCCGCCAGCCAGCCGCAAACGCCCGAGAACCTGGCGGCGACGATCTACAGCGCGCTGGGAATTCCGGCCACCGCCGTCTGGCACGACGCATTCGATCGGCCGCATCAGATCTACTACGGCGAGCCGATCGCCGGGTTGATGTGAGCGGTTGGGTGCATTTGCTTTTGCGTGCCATGCCCACGCTCATCGTGGGCATGCGATTCGACAAAGGCTCGAAGAAGCCAAAAGCAGCGGAAGCAACCGCAGATTGCGCAGATGTCCGCAGATGGGATGTTGCGACGCTCTTGGCCGCTGAACGTCGGGTGGCACTGGCTTCGCCAGTGCATTGGTTCGTGCTCAGCTGGGGAAGAACCGACCGCTGGAAAATGGCCGAGTGCGAACTGGAACTAGCTCGATCCCTCTCAGCAGCAATCCGAGCATGTGCCGGTCCTGCTCGGGCTGCCGGTGGGCAGGCTCGATCCGTAGCATTGTTACGAACTGGCAGAGCCAGT
>JAEUIK010000441.1 GCA_016793185.1 Planctomycetaceae bacterium
TGCCGACGTAGACCTGCCCATTGGCGACCACGGGATTGCCGTAGCTCTGCGAACCGAGTCGGCTGGCCCACTTGATGTTCTTGCCCGAGCCGGGGATCCATTCTCCGGTCTTCTTGTCGAAATCTCCCACTTCCCACTCGGTGGGAATGTTCTTGCCTTCCGGCGTGTTGTTGCGCAAGGGCGAGCCCCCCCACTGGCCCCAGTCGCCGGGACCGATCTTGCCGAGCTTGACCTCAGCGGCGCTGGGCGCCTTCGCGGCTAAAACCAAGGTCACCGGCGGGGCCGCACGCAACAGCGCCGGACTCAACAGCACCGCACTCGAGGCGAGAAGGCAGCCGGCCGCAAGGGCTAGGCCCGGGATAGCGCGTCGCATGTGCATCATCTCTCCGTGGATGGAATCGGTGGGACAGTCGTGCCGCGAGCGTCTCTCAAGCTCGCCTGGCCACTCCCCGCGACCCGACACATACCGTCGGGCGCCGGGTTTGGATCGTGGACGACTCCCCAAGTTCAGTTCGGTGTCACGCTGATGTTGTCGTAGAACACTTCGGCATTGGTCGAATTGGCAAACAGGCCGGGACTGCCATTCACGTTGGGGCTGGGATCCTCGGCGACGACGTTCCACTCGGCGGGCTCGGGCTGTCCCCGCTCCCAGGCCTTGCCTCGCAGCACGGCCTTGCCGTCCTCGACCGCGGCGCGGAACTTGAGCGTGTACCAGACATCCGGCTTCCAGGCGAACGGCTCGGTCTTGGCGATCCGCAAGGTGGCCGTCCAAGTGCGAATCTGCAACTGCTGCTTGGCCCCCATCAGGTCCAATGTGTAGCGCTGCGCGATCACGCCCATGTCGGGCAGTTTGCCGTTAACGCTCGCGCCGCGGACGTCCGCTTGCACGGTGTAGTCGTGCAGGTCCGTCGGGCCCATCCACGATTGGCTGCGCGTTCCCTTGGGAATGGTCGTGACTTTGACGATCATCGGCTCGCCGTCGACGGTCCGCGGCACATGGCGATAGCGGGCGCCGATCCAGGTGATCGGCACTTCGTTGTTGGCGAAGTCGAATTTCCACGGCAGCGGCGGCACCACGCGAATCCGCGCGGTACCGGTCAACTCGCCGACTTGCGCGGTGAGAATCGTGCCGGTGTGGTCGGGCGTGCTGGCGGCGACAAACTTGCCGGACGCGTCGATCTCGCCCGGCCCCTTGAGCGTGAACTTTGCCGGGCTCTCACTCAGCAACTGGCCGAGCGTGTTGTAGAGCCGCACCCGGAACTGTTGCGTCTCGCCCGGCTTGAGCAGAACTTCCACGGGCGTGACCTGGACGAGCGCCGGCTTCTTGTCGGCGCCGGCCGCGGCTTCCTGCGGGGGCGGCGGGATCGGTGTCGCTTGCGGCTGGGCATCCTTCTTGCCCAGACAGTACAAGCCGCTAGTCGCGGGGACATAGATCCGGCCGTGCGAAACGATCGGCGAGCCCTGAATTTCGAGCTCGGTGGCCGTGCGCCCCTGGGTGACCTTGTCGTACCCCTTGGCGGTCGGCTTGATCACGGCCCAACGGCCCGTCTTCGTGGCGATGTAAATCTTGCCGTCGGCGAAGAGCGGACTGCCGAACTGGATCGTGCCGAACTTCTGCTTGCGGCCGACCAGCTCGCCCGTCGCCGCGTCGAGCACCAGCAAGGCAGCCGAATCGTCCACCGCATAGAGCAGCTTGTCGACGAGCAGCGGAGCGCTGCGGCCGACCATCAGCTCCTTCACCCGCCATTTGGCGCCGTCGGCGGTGAGATCTCCCATCCGCGAACCGTCGATGGCGGCCAGCGCTCCCATCGAGGTGTCGTCGATATTCTCTTCGCTATGCCCCATGAAGACCGTGTTGCCGCTCACGAGCGGAGTATTGTTCAGGCCGCGGCGCGAGAGCTGATACTTCCAGATCTGCTTGCCGGTGCGCGGCTGAAAGGCGTAGACGGCGCCGTCGCCCGAACCGAACACCAGGGCCGCCTGGCCGCCGAGCACGGTGACTACCGGCGTGCTGTAGGTTGTGTCCTCGGGGAGCGGCCGGGTGCTGTTGAACCAGATCGTCTCGCCGGTGGACTTGTCGAAAGCCAGCACGCGATGCGCCGGCCGGGCCATCTCGTCCCAGCCCGTCACGACGCCGCTGATGATGATCAAGTCTTCGAACAGCACCGGCACGTTGGTGCGGCCGCCATAGGTGGTGAGCAAGCCGAACTCTTCGCTGAGCGAGCGGCTCCAGAGAGTCTTGCCGGTCGCGCCGTCGACGCAGACGAAGTAGCCGCACACCCCCTGCACATAGATCTTGCCCGTCTGCGGATCCCCCACGGCGCACGACCAGCCGATCCGTTCGGCGGGCACGTCGGAGAGATAGACGTTCCAGCGGTTCTCCCACAGCTTCTGGCCCGAGGCGGCATCCAGGCAGATCAGCTTCTCGGCGTCGAGGTCAGTGCCGGCATCCGTGCGGACAATGGTGTAAATCTTGCCGCTGAGCACGATCGGGGTCGAAATGCCGCCCGCCTCGGCGTTGGACCAGAGTAGGTCGGGCCCCTCGATGT
>JAEUIK010000530.1 GCA_016793185.1 Planctomycetaceae bacterium
GACATCGCCGTGACGCACAGCCACGCCGCCCTGGCCTTCGAGACGCGCAACGCCGTGGCCTTCGAGGTGACGCGGCGGAAGAAGGAGCTCGACGAGCGCCGCGAGGCGCTCAATGCCGAGGAGCGTGCCAACTTCGACCTCGATCGCGCCACCGCCGCCGTCAAGCAAGAGATCGACCAACTCGAGCGGCGCCGCCAGGCAGCGGCCGAAGCGCCGGAGAAGACGGTGCAAGTCACCAACTACGCGACTCCGATCAGCCGCACCGTCGAGGGGAAGGAATCGCACTTCCAGCTTCGCGGCGGCCTGATCGCGCACGTGCCCATGGACGACTTCGTCGAACGGATCCCGAACGAGCTCAAGCAGCAGGCGTGGAAGCTGCGGCAGATGCCCGAGGTCACTTCGACGCTCGGCCCGATCGATGGCTTTCGGATGAAGTACCTGATCGTCCGCGACGGGAACCTGATTCGACTGCAGCAGTTCGAGCTGATTCCGGTCAGCGACAGCCTGGGCGAATCCCTCGAGAGCGCGCTGTCGCGCGAGGGAGAATTCTCGAGGATCATCGCGGGACTCAATCGCCGGCGGACGACCGTCACGCTGTGGGTCTATCCCGACAGCTTCAGCGAGTTCCGCGCGCTCAAGGACCACCTGCACAAGCTCGGCTTCGCCGCCGCCGGCCGGCCGCTGCCGGAGGGCTATCCCATCGGCGGGTCGGTCTACGGCTCGCGCTCGGCCGCGGAATAGCCAGCGCGAACTTGCTCGCGAAAGCCAACTCTGGGCTCGCGTCAGCCGGCCGTCGCCGCGGCGATCCCCTGCTCGACGGCCAGCGCGATTTGATCCAGCTCGTCGAGCGAGATCGCCAGCGGCGGCATGATGACCACCACGTTTCCCAGGGGGCGCAGCAGCACGCCATTCCCCCGGGCGTGGCGACAAACCGCCAGGCCGCGTTGCTCGGCCCAATCGTAGGGCGTCTGCGCCGTGCGGTCGCGCACCAGCTCGATGCCCGCGATCAGCCCGCACTGGCGCACGTCGCCGACGTGCGGATGCTGCGCGAGGCGGGCGAGATGCTCGGCGAGGCGGACGATCTTGGGCTGCACTGCCTCGAGGGTCTTCTCTGCCGTAAAGATCTCGAGCGAGGCGAGCGCCGCCGCGGCGCCGAGCGGATTGCCCCCGTAGGTGTGCCCGTGAAAGAAGGTGCGTGACTCGGAGTAGCTTCCCAGGAACGCGTTCCAGAGTTCGTCGGTGGCCAGGGTCGCCGCCACCGGCAGGTATCCCCCGGTGAGGCCCTTGGCGAGGCAGAGCAGATCCGGCGCAACGTCTTCGTGCTCGCAGGCGAACATTTTTCCGGTCCGGCCGAAGCCGACCGCGACTTCGTCAGCGATCAGCAGCACTCCGTAGCGGCGCGTCAGTTCGCGCAGGCCGCGCAAGTAGCCGGGGGGATGCACAAGCATGCCGGCCGCCGCCTGGACGAGCGGTTCGACGACGAGCGCTGCCAGCCGTTGATGGTGCGCCGCGAGCACTTGCTCGGCGCGCTCGAGATAGTAGGCGAGCGCCCCGTGCCGGGTGACGCCGGGCGGCAGTCGGTACAGGTCCGGCGCCGGGATCTGCACTGTCTCGAACAACAGCGGGCCAAACATCTGGTGGAAGCGGGCGACTCCTCCCACGCTCACGCTCCCCAAGGTATCGCCGTGGTAGGCGTCGCCGAGCGCGGCGTAGCAGGTTTTCTCTGGACGGGGCGTGGGGCACTGCCGCCAGTATTGAAAGGCGAGCTTGATCGCCACCTCGACGGCCGTCGCCCCAGAGTCGGAGTAGAAGACGTGGTTCAATCCCGCCGGCGCCAATTCGGTCAGGCGCCGGGCGAGCCGGATCGTCTGCGAGTTCGAGGCCCCCAGGAGCGTGGTGTGCGCGACGCGGTCGAGCTGCGCGCGAATGGCCGCGTCGATTCTGGGGTGCCGGTGTCCATGCACGTTGCACCAGAGGCTGCTGACGCCGTCGAGGTACTCGTTGCCGTGGATGTCGGTCAGCCGGCATCCTTGGGCGCGCTCGATGATCAGCGGCTCGTACTCGGCCATCTGCGTGAACGCGTGCCAGACGTGCTCGCGATCCCACCGCTCGAGCTGTTCGATTGTGATCGGGTCGTTTGGCATCATGACCGGCAAGTGAAGAGGGACGCGGCGACAAAGACCTCAGCTCACGCGGCTTCAGTGGACCACAGCCCGACTGAATCGGGAAGCGCTGCCGAACGCTACCAAGAAATCACCACCGGCGCGCCGACGACGGCGTTCAGCTCGCGCGCCGCGCTGGCCTCGACCACGGCGATCTCGAGCTGGCCTCCGGAACCGACCAGGGCGACAGCCGTCCCGCGGGGCTGCGCGCCATAGGTGCGGACAATCGGCAATTCCTGGCGGCCGCAGCAGCTCACCCGGAGCGGTTGATGCTGGGCGATCGCGGCGAGATCCTGTCGCGAGATGTTCGTGATCAGATTGCCGAAATGGTCGATCGATTCGATCTCGCCCGTCAGACGCTGGGCCTCGAGCTGGGGCAGCGGCCAGTCGAGCTCGATCATCCGCGGCAGCTTGGGGCCCAGCAACTCGGGGTCGATGCCAAGACTGATGCGGGCGGCCACCGGCGCGAGAATGTCGCGCCCGTGGAACGTTTCGGAGACGTCCTTGAGCCAGAATGCCGGTTCGCCCACGGTGATCAATCGCGTGGCCGGCGTGCGACGCTGCAGCCGGCTCAACAGCCCGTTGTCGGGCGCCAGGTAATGCTGGTTGCCGAACCGGGCATAGATCAGCCGGCGATCGGTGCCGACCCCGGGATCGACCACCGCCACGTGGATTGTTTCGGCGGGAAAGCGCGGGCAGACCTCGGCCAGCACGATTGCACCCTGGCGGATGTCTTGCGGCGGAATCGAGTGCGTGACGTCCACCAGCGTGGCCTGCGGACTGATTCCGAGGATGACCCCTTTCATGGCGGCGACGTAGGGGCTGTCGGCGCCGAAATCGGTGGTCAGCGTGATCACCCGCTTCGACATGCGTGTCGCTCTACATCCCCTGTGCCAACTCGAGGCAAATCTCCATGAGACGGCCGGGGTTGACGTTGGGATTCTTTTTCTTGGCTTGCCCGATGAGAGCGCCGGCGGCTTTCCCCCGGCCCTCTTTGATGTCGGCGACGATCTTGGGATTTGCGGCGAGCAATTCGCGGCAGAGTTCGACGAGCTGGCTTTCGTCGACCTGCACGATGCCCAGCTCGGCCATCACTTCGGCGGCCGATTTCTGGCTGGTCGCCATCGCGGCGAAGACTTCGCGCGCCCGGCTGGTGTCGATCTCTTTGCCGCGCACCTTCTGCAGCAAGCCCGCCAAGCGCTCGGGGCGCAAGCCAAATTGATCGATCTCGATCTTTTGCTCGGTCAGCGTGCGGAGCACGTCCTGCTGGAACCAGTTGCTGGCCAGCTTCCCGTCGCCCGAGTGCGTGGCCAGTTCGAGAAAATACTCGACCCCGCGCTTCCCCTGGTTGACGATCACGTCGCTGTCGTAGGGGGTGAGCCCAAAGGTCGCCTCGAGCCGCGTGCGGAGCGCGGCGGGCAACTCGCCCAAGGCCGCGCGGGCGTCGGCAACCGTGGCCTCGGTGACCGTCACCGGCACCAGGTCGGGATCGGGGAAGTAGCGGTAATCGCTCGATTCCTCCTTGTGCCGCTGGCCGCGGGTGATATTGGCCACGTCGTCCCACCCGCGGGTCTGCTTGGGGATATCGCCGATCTTTTGTCCGGTTTCTTGCCAGACTTCGTACTGCCGCGCGGCTTCGTAAGTCAGGGCCCGCTCCACGGCGCGGAAACTGTTCATATTCTTGATCTCGACGATCGGCGTCGCGATCTTGCCGTCCGGCGTCGGGATGTGCAAGTTGACGTTCGCATCGACCCGCAGGCTCCCCTCCTGCATGTTGCAGTCGGAGACTTCGAGATAGGTGAGGAGCAGCTTGAGCTCGGTCAGAAACGCCTTGGCCTCGGCCGGCGAGCGCATGTCGGGCTTGGACACGATTTCCAGCAGCGGCGTGCCGGTGCGATTCAGGTCGATCCGGCTATCGGCTTGCCCGGCCGCCTCGTCGTGCATGCTCTTGCCGGCATCTTCTTCCAGGTGCGCGCGGATGATGCCGATGCGGCGCGGTTCGATTTTTCCCTTGGGATCGCTGATCTCGAGCCAGCCCTCGCTCGAAAACGGCAGATCGAACTGGCTGATCTGGTAGCCCTTGGGAAGGTCGGGATAGTAGTAGTTCTTGCGGTCCCACTTGGTGAACGGAGCGATCTGGCAATTCAGCGCCAGCGCCGTCCGCAGGCCCAACTCGAACGCACGGCGGTTCATCACCGGCAGCGATCCCGGCATGCCGGTGCAGACCGGGCAGGTTTGCGTATTCGGCGGGGCGCCGAACTTCGTGCTGCACCCGCAGAACAGCTTGCTCGCGGTGAGCAACTGCACGTGAATTTCCAGGCCGATGACAATGTCGTAGGACGTTTCGCTCATGGCAGCTGCGGCCTCCGCCGGTGCCAGTCGGTCGCTTGCTGATACAGGTGTGCGCCCGCGAGCAGCTTCTCCTCGCCAAAGGCGGGCGCTTGGAGCTGCAACCCGATGGGCAGCCCGGATTGGCTGATGCCACACGGAACCGAGATTCCGGCGATGCCCGCCAGGTTGGCGCTCACGGTGTAGAGATCGACAAGATACATCGAGAGGGGATCGTCGGCCTTCTCGCCGATCCTGAAGGCCGGCGCGGCCGAGACGGGGCCGGCGATCAGGTCGACCTGCCGGAAGGCTTCGTCGAAGTCCTGGCGAATCAACCGCCGCACGCGGAGCGCCTTGAGGTAGTAGGCGTCGTAATAGCCGGCCGAGAGAGCATAGGTGCCGAGCATGATGCGGCGTTTGACTTCGGCCCCGAAGCCTTCGGCACGGCTGGCGCGATACATCCGCACCAGCGCCGAGTCGAGCTGGCCCAGACCCCGCTCGTTGCCGGCCGCTTGCAACACGGCCCGCTCTTCGGCGAGCTGCTTGTGCATCGCCTTTTCGTCGGTGCGATGGCCGTAGTGAGCGCCATCGTAGCGGGCGAGATTGCTGGAGGCTTCGCACGGAGCGATCAAGTAATAGACCGCGACTCCATACTTGGCGTGCGGCAGCGAGATGTCGACGAGCTTCGCCCCGAGGCTTTCGTAGACCCGCAAGGCCTCGCGAACCGCCTTCTCCACCTCGGCATCGAGGCCTTCGCCAAAATGCTCGCGGACAATTCCCAGCCGTAATCCCTCGAGCGGTTGCCGGAGCGCCGCGCGATACGCGGGGACGGGCTGCGCGACCGAAGTGCTGTCGTGCGGGTCATGGCCGGCGATCACTTCCAGGGCCAGGGCGCAATCTTCGGCCGTTTGGCCGAAGGGGCCGATCTGGTCGAGGCTGCTGGCGAATGCGACCAGCCCATAACGGCTGACCCGCCCATAGCTCGGCTTGAGTCCGGTCACGCCGCACAAACCGGCCGGCAAGCGAATCGACCCGCCGGTGTCGGTCCCGAGCGTCAGCGGTAGCATGCCGGCCGCGACGGCCGCGGCCGAACCGCCGCTCGAACCGCCGGGGATCCGCTCGAGGTCCCAGGGGTTGCGTGTGGGGAAATAGGCCGAGTTCTCGCAGGAGCCCCCCATCGCGAACTCGTCCAGGTTGAGGCGTCCCAACAGCACGGCGTCGGCCTGCTTGAGACGCGCGATGACGGTGGCGTCGTAGGGAGGGCGGAAATGCTCGAGCATCTTCGAGCCGCAGGTCGTGACCACGCCCTGCGTGCAGAGCAAGTCCTTGATGCCGACGGGGAGCCCAGCCAGCGGACCGACGGGCTGCTTCTGCTTCCGCTTCTGGTCGATCGCTTGGGCTTGCTCGAGCGCGCTCTCGGCCCCGACTTGCAGAAAGGCCTGCACGCGATCGTCGTAGCGCTCGATGCGGTCGAGGCAGGCGCGCGTGAGCTCGGTTGAGGTGATCTCGCCGGCATTGAGCTGGGCGATCAGTTCGCTGGCCGAAAGTTCGTGAACCGACATCGACGTCCCCAATTCTCAATCGCCGAGGACCGCGGGGACGAGGTAGCACTCTTGGTCGTGATGCGGCGCGTTGGCCAGCACCTCGTCGCGCGGCAGGCTGGGGCGGACTTCGTCGGGCCGGAAGACATTGGCAATGTCGACCGGGTGGGCCATCGGCTCGACGTGGGTCGTATCGAGCTCGGCCAGGAGCTGGACGTAATCGACGATCTGCCCGAGCTGCTCGGTGAGGCGCTCGAGCTCGGCCGGAGTGAATTGCAACCGGGCCAGCAGCGAGACCTTTTCGACTTCGTCGCGGGTGAGGCCCATCGGGCGGGCTCCTCGAAGGCCCCCGGCAGTCGCGGGGTGGTGGAACGCAAGACTCGGGACGAACGACGGTCCGCGGCGCGGCGCCAGACCCGAAGACGACAGCCGGCGCCGAGCGCGGGTTCGCCGGCGCAGGCTACTTGGAGGTAGTCGGGAGCTTGAACGGAGCCTGGCGAACCGCCTTGGTGATGCGGCCGCTGCGGATGCACTGCGTGCAGACCAGCACCGTCTTGTTGGTGCCCTTCTCCGACACCTTGATGCGCTGCAAGTTCGGGCGGAATTGCCGCTTAGTGATGCCCGTCACCTTCGTACCGACCCCTCCCAAGTACTTGGCCTTACCACGGAGGGTGACCGAATTTCCCACCTGGGGACCTTTTCCGCAAACATGACACGAGCGGGCCATCGAACTCTCCGCAGCAATCGAGCGTTTTAGCCGGGTTTCAGGCGAAACGGCCAGTATAGCGGAGAGGGCGGGATTCGCAAGGCGAGGGGTGGGCCTTGGCGGACTGCTGTGAGTACAATCACTCGGCCCCGATCGACCACCTCTAGGATGTTGCCATGTCGAAACTTAACGCTATTGCCGCGGGCATCTGCCTGGCACTCGCCGCGTCGGCCGCCGCGCCGGCTGCCGCTGCCTCGCCGTGGCTCCGCCCTGGCACCCAGCTTTCTTTCCACGGCGCGGTTGGTCGCGCGAACAAGGATGGGACCCCGGTCGAACCGGAAAAAACATTCGACCTGACCATCCTGGTGGCGGCGGCCAACCCGGACGGCGGCGCGCAGGTCTATTGGCTGCTCGACGAATCGGGTCGCGGCGGCTGGTCCTGGATCGACCAGGCGGGACGCTGGAGCCTGGACCGTCTCGGCGCGGCGGCCAGCGGAACCGGCCCCGCCCTGCTCTACGACCGCGGCGAGGGGACAAGCACGATCGGCCTCGAATCCCCCCTGCTCTTGGCTGCCGAGCCGTTCGCCGCTGGAGCGAGCTGGAACGAAGGAAACGTCAAACGCGAGGTCCTCGCGCGGGAGGCGATTTCGACCGCGGCCGACGCCCCGGGCAAAGAGCAGCAAGCGTGGAAAGTCGCCGTCGCCAACAACTATGGGTACAAGCGCACCCAGTGGGTTGACGACGGTGGATTGGTGCTGCAACTCAGCGAGCGCGTCTTTATGGGGCGCGGCGAGGAATATGAACTCACCTGGCGGCTGGCGGCCGTCGAGCAACTCGCGGACAAGGCCTTGGCCGAACGCACCGCGCAGTTCGCCGCGCTCTTGGATCTGGTGGCCGGGCTCCGACGCGAACCCCGCACCGAGCGGGCCGATCTTACCGAGGCCGAGCTCGCCTCGCTCAAGACGGGCTTGCCGCAGGCCGAGACGACCATCACGGCCGGCCCTCTGGTCAAGCTGCTGGCTGCGGCCAAGAGCGATCTCAACGTGCAGACGAGCCGGGCGAGCGACGTGGCCGAGATGTCGGCGCGCTTTGCCGGCAAGCCGGCGCCAGAGTTCAAGCTCGACGGACTCGCGGGGGCCAGGCTGGCGGCGGCGGACCTCAAAGGACAGGTCACCGTGCTGCACTTTTGGGACTACCGCGACGAGCCCCTGCGCGAGCCCTACGGCCAGATCGGCTATCTCGATTTTCTCTTCGACAAGCGCAAGGCCGATGGCGTCAAGGTCTTTGGCGTCGCCGTCGACGCGCGGCTGGGTGACGAAGCCAAGCGCGGAGCCGCTGCCCGGAGCGCGGCCAAACTCGTCAGCTTCATGAACTTGAGTTACCCGCTGCTCCTCGATGCCGGGGAGGTCCTCAAGCAGTTCGGCGATCCGCGGCTGGTGGGGGCGCAACTCCCCTTGTTCGTCGTGATCGACGCCGAAGGAAAGATCGTGCACTACTTCGTCGGCTGCTACGAAGTCGATCGCGACGCGGGCCTCAAGCAGCTCAACGAAGTCCTGGACGCGGCGCTCAAGAAGTGACGGGGAGGGAGAATAACCACCACGACACGACGACACCACGAAAAATGCAAGCAATAAACGCGGAAAGGTGTTCCGCTCGCAGCTTCTCTAAGCTGTGCTCTTCCGTCGTGTCGTCGTGTCGTGGTGGTTAAACTCGACTCGTATTTCTGCTACTGGATCTTCCCGGCCAAGCGACCGCTGATCTCGGCGACGCACTCCTCGGCGCGGAGCCGCCATTGCTTGAGGCTGTCGCGGTCGCGAATCGTGACCGTGCCGTCTTGCAGCGATTGCCCGTCGACGGTGATGCAGTACGGCGTGCCGACCTCGTCTTGCCGGGCGTACCGGCGTCCCACCGCCCCTTTTTCGTCGTAAAAGACGTTGAAGTGGGGCTTGAGTTCGCGATAGATCTTTTCGGCCATCTCGGGCATTCCGTCCTTTTTGACCAGCGGAAAGACGGCCGCTTTGACCGGGGCCAGCCGCGGGTGGAACTTCAGGAACACCCGTTCGCGCGGGTTCCCCTTCTCGTCGGGGACCTGGTCCTCCTGGTAGGCCTCGCAGAGGAATGCCAGGGTCGCCCGATCGGCGCCGGCCGAGGGTTCGATCACGTGCGGCGTGAAACGTTCGCGGGTGATGTCGTCGAAGTAGCTTAAATCGCGCCCGCTGCCGGGATGTCGCGGTTTGCCATCTTCGCCGAGCTCGACGACCAGTTCGTTCCCTTGCCGGACGAGCTTTCCCTCCATGTGGCTGCGGAGGTCGAAGTCGCCGCGATGGGCGATGCCTTCCAATTCGCCAAACTCGCCCGGCGGCAGGAACGGGAACGCATACTCGATGTCGGCCGTGCCGCACGAGTAGTGGCTCAGCTCATCCTGTTCGTGATCGCGCAGTTGGAGCCGATCGCCCGACAGGCCGAGTTCCAGGTACCAGCGATAGCGGCGATCGCGCCAGTACTTGTACCAGTCGGGCGAGGCCTGCGGGTGGCAAAAGAACTCGATCTCCATCTGCTCGAACTCGCGCGAGCGGAAGGTAAAGTTCCGCGGCGTGATCTCGTTGCGAAAGCTCTTGCCCATCTGGGCGATCCCGAACGGCACCTTGACGCGGGTGCTGTCGAGGACATTCTTGAAGTTGACGAAGATCCCCTGGGCCGTTTCGGGGCGGAGAAACGCGGCGCCCTCTTCGCCCGACAGCGCCCCGACATAAGTCTTGAACATCAGGTTGAATTCGCGCGGCGCGGTGAGCGTGCCCAGCGTTTTGGCGTCGGGCCCCAGCACTTGGGCAAAGTCGCTGACCTTGGTGAGCGAGACCAACGGGCCATCCCAGGCGAGCTTCTCGGCATCCTTGGCGCGGAGGCCGAAGAACTTCAGGGCCCGCGCTTCGGCTTCGGCCAGTCCCTCGTCGCCGCCGAGTTGCGTGGCCACGAACGCCTTCTGGCCCCGGAACTCGACCCAGCGGCCGCGGACCTGATCGTGGCGGTAGCGTTTCTTCGACTCGCGGCAATCGACCATGAAGTCGTGGAACAGGTCGTAGTGCCCCGAACACTTCCAGACCTGGGGGTGCATGATGATCGTGCAATCCAGCCCGGTCATTTCGTACGTCGTCGGTGCGCCGGCGGCGACGGCCAGCTCGTCATGGCTGGTGACCATGTCGCGCCACCACGCCTCCTTGACGTTCCGCTTGAGCTCGACGCCCAAGGGCCCGTAGTCCCAAAAGCCGTTGAGGCCGCCATAGATCTCGCTCGATTGAAAGAGAAAACCTCGGCGCTTGCAGAGCGAGACGATCTTGTCCATGTCGACTTTGGCGGACTCGGTCACGGTACTTGAACTCCGGCGGACGGGGGGCGAAGGTGTGTGGGAGCGCGGGCAGTTACAAGCCGCACAGTTTACCCGGCCAGGGGTTGAGGGGTCTATGGGGCCGTGCTCGAGGCGCCGGCCGCCATGTTCACGCCTGTCTCGAGGCAATCCGGCAATTCGACACCGGGTCGGTGGACTGGCGAGGCTGCCTGGAGGCCACGGGCTCTGCCCGTGCGAATTTCGGGAAGAGACTGGCAGCGCCCGTGGCACCCAGATTTGCACTTTGAGTAGGGACGGCCACGCGTCGCACTAAGCCCGCCCCCGAATCTCCCAAGCCTGCAAGTTCAGCTCCGGCACGCATTCCCAGCGGTCGACTTGGGCAGCATCCAAAATGTCCTGGCCCAGTCCGAGTTGAATAAGGTCGCGTCCGCCGAGGCACTCGCCCATCGCGCTCCCGATGCCGTTGGGGAGAACGCCCGGCAGGTTCTGCGCGAGCTTTCCTTGTCGCTCGAGGATCGCGTCTCCTCCGGACAGCGTGTGTGACGACCGCTGATGCTGGTCCCTCACCTGGTGCCAAACTTCCAGAGCGATCCGCGTCGCGTCATTACCGTCGGGAGGGGGCGCATCGGCATCTCGAGCAAAGGCGCTGATCCGATCGGCCAGGCAGCCGGCCAGCAGCACATCCTCCCCGGTGATCTGCCCGCGCGTGCCCGCACAAACCAGGTGGATGCGTTCCGACTCGTGAGCCGACCGGGCGAAGTCCTGCACGGCGCTGGCGATCGCCGACAGGTTCACGAACCCGGCCGTCAGTACCCGCGCCGCCTGTCGGCAGCGCAGCAGCGCTTGGGTTCCGTTGGTTGTCGTGAAGACGATCGTCTTTCCGCCGACGACCTCGGGGAGGTAGTCGCGGGGGGAATTCCCCAGGTCGAAGCCCGGAATCAGCAGTCCCCCCCGTTCGCCGCCGAGCAGCACCTCGCTCCTGGCGAACTTCGCCGCGATCTGCCGAGCTTCCTCGAGCTCGCCGCAAGGAATCACGGCGCGGGCGCCGGCGGCAATGGCTGCCGCGATGGTGGTGGTGGCCCGCAGCACGTCGATGACGACGACCGTGCCGCCGCGCAAGGCGTCGGGCTCGACCAAGGTCGGCAGAAAGTGAACGTGCAGGCTCGACATGCGCTTGGATCTCGACAGGCAGGTGAGGTCGATTGTTCACTTTTCGCCGACGGGGACAATACGGCCCCGCTACCCCCAATTGCCAAAACGTCCCAGGGAGTTAAGAATCGCCGGTTCGCTGCGGTGAGCAGGCAGAGAGGCCGCGGGGCCCGAAATCCGCACTTCAGGAACCGTCATGGCCGTCGACAAGTCCGAAGCTCGCGTCCGGCGCATGTTTGGCGAGATCGCCGGCCGCTACGATTTTTTGAACCATCTGCTGTCGCTGGGGATCGACCGCTACTGGCGTTGGAAGACCGTGCGCCGGGTGCCGCCGGTGGGGACCGCCCCCTTGTTGGACCTCTGTACCGGGACGGGCGACCTCGCGCTGGCTTATGCCCGCAAGGCGGGGACGGCAACGCAGGTCGTCGGCGCCGATTTCTGCCATCCGATGCTGGTGATCGCCGAGGAGAAGCGGCAGAAGATCGGCGCTAAGCTCGGAGCTACGCCGCGGGTCAAGTTCGTCGAGGCCGACGCGCAGCGGCTGCCGTTCCCGGACGATTACTTTCAGATTGTCACGGTGTCGTTTGGGCTGCGGAACGTCACGGACACCGACCAAGGCTTGAGCGAAATGGCCCGCGTCTGTCGCCCCGGCGGGCGCGTGGCGGTGCTCGAGTTCTCGTCGCCGACGATGCAGCCTTTCAAGGCCCTCTACGGCTGGTACTTCCGCAACGTGCTGCCGCGGATCGGCCAGGCGTTGGCTCGCAATCGACACGACGCCTACAATTATTTGCCGTCGAGCGTCGGCGAGTTTCCGGCGGGCGAGGCCCTGGCCGAGCGAATGCGTGCCGCGGGCCTGGCACGCGTCAAGTTCTGGCCGCTGACGTTGGGCGTCGCCACGCTCTATGTG
>JAEUIK010000555.1 GCA_016793185.1 Planctomycetaceae bacterium
CAGATGCATCTCGCCCGACTCGAGCACCCACAGCTTGACGGGAACATCCCCCTCGTACGTTGCCAGCTTCCCTTCCCACAGACCCTCCAGCGTTGCGGCTGGCGATGCGTCCTGCGCCTCGTCCGCCCGCGCCGCGCCGCCGCCGACTTGCGGAGCGCCGGGCGCGGTTGTCGCTTGTTCGGATTGCTTCTCCTCGGGCACGACCTGCTTCAGGATCTGCTCGGTCAGAGATCCCACCAGGTTCGCGCGCGAGTTGACGAGCACGACGATGGCCAGCCGCTGCTCGGGCACCAGCGACAACAGCGTGCTGACGCCGGGCATCCCGCCGGAGTGCGAGATAACCGTCTGGCCGCGCATCTTGCTTGTTCCCCAGCCGACGCCGTAGCCGCTACCGTCGCGCTCGCCAGTGCTGGCGGTCACCGCGTGCATTTCGTCGATGGTCGCATCCGTCAGAATCGGCGCCTGGTCGGGCAAGTGCGCCTTGAGGTGGAACATGCCGAAGCGAACCAGTTCGTGCGCGCTGCTGTAGACAGCCGACGCCCCGGGATGATCGAAATCGTAGTGCGCCAGCGGCAGCCCGTCGCCGCCATAGCGGATGGCCACGTACTCTTCGAGCCCAGGCCCGATGTCGACCGACATATGCGTCAGCCCGAGCGGCACGAAGACCTTCTCGCGCATGAAGTCGGCGTAGCTTTGTCCCGAGACGTGGGCGATGATCTCGTCGAGCACGCCGTAGCCGAGGTTGGCGTACTGGTACCGCTCGCCGGGTTCGGTGATCAACAGGCCGTAGCGGCGGATCGATTCATCGCGCGTCGGGGGTCGCGCGGCTTCGTCGCGATAGAAGAACTGGTAGTGCATCGCCAGGCCCGCCGTATGGTTGGCGACGCGCCGCACCGTGGCCTGATTCACGTCGCCGAGGCAGGCACGGAGCTGGCCGGCGCCGAGATAGTCGTTGGCCGGCTTGTCGAGGTCGACCTTTCCCTGCTCTTTGAGCACCATGAGGCCGGTGGCAGTGATGGGCTTGGAGATCGATGCCAGCGAGTACATCGTGTGCTCGGTCGCGGGGCGGCGCCGCTCGCGGTCGGCCCAGCCAAAACCCTCTTCCCAGAGGATCTGGCCGTCGCGGGCTACGGCCACCGCGATCGAAGGAATGTTCTGCCGCACGAGGGCCTGGCGAATCTTGTCGCGAATCGCCTCGAACTCGTCGGCGCGCGTCGCCGGCCCCACCGCGAGCAGTGTGGTCCCAAATACGATGCTAAGAAAACTCCAGCGGGCTACTGGCATGGGTGCCTCCTCGGCGGGGAACGGACAGCTCCGACCGGCCCTCTGGGGCGACGGTCCGGGGGGCTCGCGGCCAGCTTAACCAGCCGCCGGCGCGAAAGCGAATCTCCCCAGTCTCGAGCAGCGTTGACCTGCCGCTCGCGACGCACCAGACTAGCGGCAGCGGGTCCGAGACGACGAGCGCCGCGCCAGCGCACGAGCGCGGTTGGCGCCGCGTCCCCCGACCTCGCGCTTGGGAGAGTTCGCCCATGATGCCCCGCCCCCTGCTGCTGGCTTTTTCGGCGATCGCTTTTGCCGCCCTGGGGCTGGGGGCCGGCTATCTCGCGTCCGGCGCGTTCGACGGGGCGCTGCTGGTGCCGATTGGCACGATCGTAGGAGCCGTGCTCGGTTTCGCGCTGGCCTGGTTCGCCTCCTGAATGCCGTCGCGGGCTCGGACCGTCGGCCGCCTGACGCAGCGAGCTAGGCTTGTTTAGCGAACCTTGCTTCACCCCGACGAACGGCCCGCTCATGCGCCTCGCACTCTGCCTCTTCTGGTTGTCGTCCCTGCTGGTATGCGTCGGCTGCGGCCCCAGCGCCGAGGAGCAAGCATCGGAGTCGTTCGCCGCGTTTGCGCGCGACTGGGTCCGCGACAGCTACCCGGGTGATCCAGTCCTCAAGGAAACCACGACGGAAGTGGCGCGCGGGGCGAGCGCCAATTACAACGTCGAGCGCGGCTACTACCGGCGCCGGACCATCTTCGAGGGGCTCGAGTGCCTCGTGACCCCGACCGGCCGCGCGGCGACTCCTTACCACGGTACGCTCCGCGGCCGTCGTGTCGTGCAGAGCACGCCGATCCACGCCGATCGCCGCGCCGCCGAACAGGACCCCTCTTTCACCGGCGCACGTTTCGTCTATCCCGAGGAACATACGTTCCAATACCTCGACGGCCACTGGCGCGCGCTTCGGTCCGACCCGGGGCCGTCGGCTGGCGGGGCGATCTCGGGGTTGGGAAGCTAAGGGTCAGGCTCCCGCCGCTCATGCGCTGGCTGGCAGGACGCCGACCAGCCATAGCAGTCCCAGGATGATTAGGCCGATACCGACCACGAGATTGGCAACGCGCGCAACGTGCATTGCCCGAGGTCCGGTCGCCCAGCGAGTCCCGGAGAACCGCTGGTTCCACTTCTCTCGAAGCTCGGCGCGATCCCCGTGCCCGGGATGCGCCTTGGAAATGTCCGCGCCTCACTCCGAATGGACCTCTTGGACGGCGTCGCCTTGCACTTGAAACGTGCGCCGCGTCGTAATTACGCGTGTGGTGTCCTTCGTGTAGCGGTATTCGACCTCGATGAGTGTTCCGCCATCTTCGGCCGCCTGGGCCGGATGCCAGCGGATGACAGAATACGTGTCGGTCTCGGCATCGATCCAGGCTTCGATGGCCCGGTGTTCCGGAGCGACGGGAGCCACGGTCCAGCGAATCGCGCCAACGACAACCCCCACCAACACTAACAACAGCACGACCT
>JAEUIK010000374.1 GCA_016793185.1 Planctomycetaceae bacterium
CGCAACGTCGCGATTCTCCTCTTCGATGACGTCGAGGTGCTGGACTTCTGCGGTCCCTTCGAGGTCTTTGGCGTCACGGGGCGGAACGAACCGGAGCCCCCGTTTCGCGTCGGCACCGTCGCGGAGAAGTCGCCCATCGCCGCGCGCAATGGCCTGAGCGTCAATCCCGCGTACAGTCTCGAGACCTGCCCTCCGGCAGACATCCTCCTCGTCCCCGGTGGCTGGGGGACGCGCCGCGAAATGCACAACGCGCGGCTCGTCGAGTGGGTGCGCCAGCGCGCGGCCGCCGCCGAACTGGTCCTCTCGGTCTGCACGGGAGCCCTGATTCTCGGACAGGCCGGCCTGCTGGACGGACTTGAGGCGACGACCCACTTCGGCGCGATCGACCTCCTCCGCGAGTCGGCGCCCCATTGCACCGTCACGCCCGCACGCCGTTTTGTCGACAACGGCCGCGTGATCACATCGGCCGGAATCTCGGCGGGCATCGACATGTCGCTGCACGTCGTCGCGCGGCTGCTCGGCAAGCCAATCGCCGAGGAGACGGCCCGCTACATGGAGTATCGGTGGGAGCGGGCAGATTGATCCGGCAACCGCGAAAGGGTCGCGCATGCAGGTCGTGTCGGTGAACGTCGGTATGCCTCGCGAAGTCCCCTGGAAAGGCACGCTCGTGACGACCGGCATCTTCAAGGATCCCGTCCCGGGGAGGATCGCCCTGCGCCAATTCAATCTCGACGGCGATGGCCAGGCCGATCTCACGGTGCATGGCGGGCGCGACAAGGCGATCTACGCCTATCCTGCTGAGCACTACGCACCGTGGGAGGCGAAACTCGGGCGAACTCTCGCGCCCGGCGCGTTCGGCGAGAATCTCACCACCGCGGGCCTGACGGAGGATCGCGTCCACATCGGCGACGAGTTTCGCATCGGCACGGCGCGACTCGTCGTCAGCCAACCGCGGATGCCTTGCTTCAAGCTCGGGATTCGCTTCGGCGACGCCGCGCTGGTCAAGACGTTTCTCGAAGCGGGCTGGCCGGGGATCTATTTCGCCGTGGTGGAGGAAGGGACGGTCGCCGCGGGCGATCCGATCGAGCAGCTCCACGTCGATCCGCGCGCGGTAACGGTCCAACAGATGCTGGCGCTGATTCGCGACCGGCACGCTCCGCGCGATGAGCTCCGCCGGGTGCTCGAAGTTCCGGCCCTGGCGGCCGTCTGGCGCGAGGGATTTCAGGCACGGCTCGACGGCTGAGCGGCCTGGAGTCCAAGAGCCGTCAGCCCGAACCGGCCGCCTCACGCGAAGAAGCCACCGAGGAGTTATCCGCAGGATTCGCCGATGGCAGCAGATTGGACAAGAGGGCGTGGAACCGGGATCGGAGCTTCCGCCGGTCAATCATCTGCGAAAATCTGCGACATCTGCGGTTCCACCCTTTGCATTCGAGGAGTTCCGCTACTGGTCGGCCGCCAGCCTTCGGAACTTCTGCGCCCCCCGGCCGTGGATATCGCCAATGTAGATGTCGCCGCGCGAGTCAACGGCAATGGCGTGGGCCCACTTCAGCTCTCCGGGCTCGGCCTTGCGCTCTTCGGGCGTGAGCGGGAAGGTCCACAGCTCCTCGACCTTGCCCTCGGGCGTGAACTTCATCACGAGCTGGTCCTTCGGCGGCGACGACAGGTCGGGCTTGTCGCTCCAGCGCATCGGCGACGACCCGCAGACGAAGATCTCGTCGCGCGGCGTGATGGCAATCCCCCAGGGCGTGATCACGTTACTCCACTGCGCGAGGAACTTGCCCTGCTGATCGAAGATCTGCACGCGGACGTTGTAGCGGTCGACGACGTAGAGCCGGCCGAGCGAGTCGATGGCGATCGCGTGCGGCTGGCTGAACTCGCCCGGCGCGGGGCCCAGGCGTCCCCAGGTCTTGACGAACTTCCCCTCGGGCGAGAAGTGGACGACGCGGTTGTTGCCGTAGCCATCGGTGACGAAGATTTCGCCCGCGGGCGTGACGACCATGTCGGTGGGCTTGTTGAGATGCGTCGCGTCCTCGCCATACTCGCGGGGCGTGCCGAGCGTCAGCAGCAGCTCGCCGGCGGGGGTGAATTTGCGGACGACGTGTTGCCCGACGTCGGCCAGCCAGACGCTGCCGTCGCGATCGATCTTGATGTGGTGCGCGAGGCCGATCGTTCCCTGTCCCCACGCGCGGATGAACGACCCGTCGGCCGCGTAGACCTGCACCGGCATGTCGCCCCGATTGAAGGTCCAGATCCGATCCTGCGCGTCGACCGCCACGCCCGGCATGAATCCCCAGATGTATTCGGCCGGCTTGTGCGGCCAGCCGGCGACCACCTCGTAGCCGACCGCCGTGTTGACGCGCGGGTAGTTGGGCTTGGGGGATTCGACGACCAGGGGATTAGCGGGCGTCTGCTGCGCGTTGGCCGTGGGTAGCGTCGGCGTGACAACGAGCGCGAGCGCGGTGGCCAGGAGGCTGGTCGTGATTCGCATAGCGGATACTTTCGAGCGGAGGAGGCGGGACGCGGTCCGTGTGCAACTCGGCCGCTATTCTGCGATGCTACGCGGCTGCAAGCAAACGGATCGCCAGCTGCGGTCACCCGGTGCGACCTTGCTGTTGACGTTCCATTTCTGTCGGCTAGAGCTCGCAAGCTGGCGCACGTGCCCCTCATCCGGCCTGTCGGCCACCTTCTCCCCGGTGAACCGGGGAGAAGGCTAATGGCGAGACGCGTGCGGGTTTTGAATCGGCGGTCGGCAAACTTTCATGACAACCGGAGGTGCGCGTCCCTATAATGGGGGCCACGCCCCAGAGACTCCCTGCCGTCATGCCACGCACCGCTTGCCACGACTATCGCCTCTCGCGCCGAC
>JAEUIK010000603.1 GCA_016793185.1 Planctomycetaceae bacterium
GAAGAGCGGCACCTTGATCGCAAACCCGGCAAAGAGCGCCAGGAAGATGAGCGTCTGGAGGTTCCAGTCATACCCCAACAGCCCGAACGTCGCGTCGATCGGGTGCGCGGCCAGCCCGGCCTGCAAGGCCGGAATCGAGAACGTCAACAGGCCCTCGGGCGAGTGGTAGTAGTTCCAGAGCACGATCGACAGCAGACCGACAAAGGTCAGCACGCTGCCGGCCAGGGTGTAGAGGAAGAACTTCAGGGCAGCGTAGCGGCGATCCTCGCTCCCCCACACCCCGATCAGGATGAAGAGCGGGATGAGCGTGAACTCGAAGAAGACGTAGAACAAGAGGATGTCGCGCGCCGAGAAGACTCCCAGCGTGCCCGCCTCGAGCAACAGCAAGAGCGCATAGAAGGCGGGGGCGCGTTCGGTCACCGCCTCCCAGCTCACCAGGATGGCGGTGACGAGCAGGAGCGCGGAGAGCCCGAAGAACCACACGCTCAGCCCATCCAGGCCCACGGCGAAGCGGACGTCAAGATTGCTGTCGCCGCCGCCGAGCCAGGTCAGCCCGGGACCGTAGTCGACGGGGGTGCCGCCGGGAGCCACTTCGGCGAGGACGAGATAGGCGGCCAGTCCCAATGTGACCAGCGACGTGGCCAGCGCGGTCCAGCGGGCGGCGACGCGCCCGGCCGCGGACACGGCCCAGACGGCGATCGCGCCGCAGGCGGGAAGCAGAATCGTCAGTGTGAGCAGGTTGGCCATGAGTGCGACTGCAGAACCGATGTTTCCGAGGCATCAGCCTCGGCCAGAAGAACGCTTCTTACCGCCAGAGAGTTCCCACCAAGAGCACGAGCAACCCCAGCACCATCACCAGGGCGTAGAACTGCACCATGCCGTTCTGCAGGCTCCGCAGGATCGAACCGAGCCCCAGCGGCGCTCGGCCGACTTGATTCACGAGTCCGTCGACAGCGCGCTGGTCGAACCAGGCGCTCAAGGCCGAGAGGGCACGAATCGGCCACAGAATGATCACGCCATAAATCTGGTCGATGAAGAACTTGCCCGAGCTGAGCCAATACGCCGGCTTGAGCGCGCGTGTGAGGGCGTCGATCGCGCGGCGGTCGCCCAGGTAGAAATAGGCCGCGGCCCCGACGCCCGACAAGGCGATCAGGGTGCTGATGGCGGCGACGTCCATGTGGAAGGCATGATGCCCCCCCGTCGCGGCGACCGGCGCGTAGGCCAGCGAGGGCGTCAACGCCAGGAAGTCGGCAAAACCGTGCGTGTACTCGAACCAGGCGCCCACGCCGATCGCAAACAGGCTGAGCACCGCCAGCGGCATCCACATCACCCGCGGTGACTCATGGGCGTGATGACCCGCCTCGGGGGGGATCCGCTCCTCGCCATAGAAGGTGAGGAGCAGCGCGCGGAACGTGTAGAAGGCGGTCAAGAGGGCGGTGAACAAACCGGCATAGTAGAGGGCGGGATAGAACCATTCGGTCGGACCGCCGGCGGGCTCGCCGTGCATCCGGTCGCTGAGGGCGGCGAAGATCGCGTCCTTGCTCCAGAAGCCCGCAAAGGGGACGACGCCGGCCAAGGCCAGCGCGCCGCACCAGAACGTAACGTGGGTGATCGGCATCAGACGGCGCAAGCCGCCGATGCGACGCATGTCGAGGACGCCTCCCATGGCGTGCATCACGCTCCCCGCTCCCAGGAACAACAGCCCCTTGAAGAAGGCGTGCGTGAACAGGTGGAACATGCCGGCGGTGATGCCGGTCAGCGTGCCGACGCCCAGGCCGAGGAACATGTAGCCCAGCTGGCTGACCGTCGAATAGGCCAGCACGCGCTTGAGATCGGTCTGCGTCAGGGCGATCAATCCGGCGAACAGCGCGGTGAAGCAGCCGATCGCGGCCACCACGTATTGCGCCTCGGGCGCGGCAAAGTAGAGCGGCGTGCAGCGCACGACCATGTAGACGCCGGCGGTGACCATCGTCGCGGCGTGGATCAGCGCGCTGACCGGCGTGGGGCCTTCCATCGCGTCGGGCAACCAGACGTGCAGCGGGAATTGGGCGCTTTTGCCGCAAGCTCCGGCGAACAACAGCAGGGCGATCGCCAGCCCGATGCCGCCGCCGACGAAGCCCTCGCTCAGCCCGACCGCCAAACGCGTCTGTCCCAGCACGCCCGGCATGAGCAGCGTGCCATCCGCGGCGACCGTGTCATGAAAGTTCAGCGTGCCGTAAAAGATCCACAGCGAGAAGACCCCCAGAGCGAAGCAGAAGTCGCCGACCCGGTTAACGAGGAAGGCCTTCATGCCGGCCGCGGCGGCCTCGGGCTTTTGGTACCAGAAGCCGATCAGGAAGTAGCTGCAAACGCCGACCGCTTCCCAGAAGACGTAGAGGAGCAGGAAGTTGCTCGAGCTCACCAGCATCGCCATCGAGAAGACGAACAGCGCCACGTAAGTGAAGAAGCGCCAATAGCCGGGGTCGCCGTGCATGTAGCCCGAGGCGTAGATCACCACCAGCGTGGCGATGAACATCACCGTGGCGAGCATGATCGAGGTGAGCGGGTCGGCCCTGAGGGCGATGTCGATCTTCAGGTCCAGCGGATGCGGGACAGTCACGCCCGGCGGCAAGTGGACCTGGTCGCCGGCATAGGCGTCGCTGATTCCGGCCCACGTCCAGAGATTGACGACGTGCTCGTAGCCGATCGTTTGGGGCGCCGGGGCGACGGACGCGGTTGCCTCGCGAAGTTCGTGGGCCCCCGGTCCCGCCGCGCTCTGTACCTGACCAAGCAGCAGCAGGCTGAGGACGAACGCCAGCCCCGTGGCCGCCAGCACCGGCACGTGGCTGTATTCCTTGAGCAACCACTTGCCGAGCGCAGCCGTGACCAGCGTCGCGGCCAGCGGCAGGGCGGGAATCAGCACAATGAGCGTATCGAGGTCAAACATGGCTGCGGTAAATCGTTTCGCTCGCGGGGATCTCGGGCTCGATGCCGGAGGGCGTCAATTGCGGCCAGTGCTTGTCGACTTCGGGCGGCGGTTCCGGCAGTTCCTGGTCGACGTAGGCCGGCTGGCTGGCTTCGCGCTCCTGCTGCCAGACGGCGATGTCGAGCTTTCCGCTGGCGCGATACAGGGTCATGATCAGCGCCAGGGCGATGGCCGCTTCGCAAGCGGCGACCGTCAGGATGAAGATCGTCAGCGCCTGCCCACCCCAATCGTTGTGGTAGCGGCCCCACCCGACGAGGCTCACGCTCACGCCTTGGAGCATCAACTCGACCGCCAGGAACATGATGATCATGTTGCGCCGGCACAAGAAGCCGACCAGGCCGAGCACGAATAACAGCCCGCCCACCAGCAGGTAGTTCTGCAACAAGGCGACGGGCGCGATGACCGCGGTTTCGTCAGGCATGACGGCCTCCTGCGCCCGACTCGCCCAGGTCGGTGGTGAACGAGGCGGGGGTCGCGCCGGCGCGCCCGGGCAGTTCCTTGTCGGCCGCGACGATCGCGACCGCGCCAACCAGTCCGACCAAGAGCAGCGTCCCCGCCACCTCGACGGCGATCAGGTATTCGCTGAACAGGTGCTTGCCGAGGTGGGCCATATGCTGCGGCGCCAGGATGTTCCGATCGAGATCTGCCTGCGATTGCGGCGCCGGCGGGGCGGCGGCGACGTTCTGGCTCAGGCTGACCGTGAGCACCGCCACCATCACGGCGGCCGCCGGGGCCGAGATCCAGGCCTCCCAGCTCACGCGGTCGTAGTAGGCCTCGCCCTTGGGGTTGGCGAGCATGAGCACGAAGAGGAAGGTCACGAGAATCGCGCCGGCGTAGACCACGACCGTCGCCACCCCGAGAAACTGCGCGCCTTGAAAGAAGAACAGCCCGGCGGTGCCCAGCAGGGCCAGCGCAAACCAGATCGCGCAGTAGACGGGATTGCGGAAGGTCATCGCGGCGGCGGCCGCGAGCACGGTGAGCGTGGCGAGCACGACGAACATGCTGTCGTCGAGCCAGTCCCCCAGGCGCGGAAACTGCGCGGCAAACAATCCCAGACTGACGATGCCCAGCACGCCGCCGAGGATGCGTCCGCGCTGGCTGGCCCTCGGAAGAATCAACCAGAGCGCGAGCGCCGCAAGCAGCGCTCCCAGCGCGATCTGGATCTGCTGCGCATGGCTGGCAACCCAGGATGGACTCTGGCTGGCGACGTCGGCGGCAAAGAGGGGAGCGATCAATGCTGGCCCTCCATCCCGCGGTGTGCCGGAGTGATCCCCAGCCGGACCGACGGCATCGGCTCGGCATCCTTCGTCTGGTCGTAGACGCTGAGCAGCTTCTCCTTGTCGAAGATCATCTCCTCGCGGCTCCGGCCTGTCAGGTCGAAGAGGCTCGTGAGCTCGATCGCGTCGACCGGGCAGGCTTCTTCGCACATCCCGCAGAAGATGCACCGCAGCTCGTCGATCGTGAAGCTTTCGGGATACTTCTCGCGGTCGGGCCAGGGGCTTTCGACGCCGATGATGTCGATGCAATGCGCGGGGCAGGCCGTGGCGCAGAGGAAGCAGGCCACGCACTTCACGCGCCCCTGCTCGTCCTTGTTCAGCCGGTGGACACCGCGGTAGATCAGCGGGTTCTCGATCAGGGGGCGCTCTTCGGGAAAGCTGACCGTCACCTTCGGGCCAAACAGGTGCTTGGTCGTGGTGGTCAAGCCCTGCACGATCAACGGCAGATACATCCGCCCCGTGAGGCCGAGCTGCGGCTCTTCGATCCACTTGATGTTCGGGTCGTCGGCTTTCATCGCATTCTCACGAAAAAATCTGCTGCCGGGCCGCGCCCTCGCTGGCGCTCCGCGGGCGATTGTCGCTCGAGAGCGGCGCCAAGAGGGCCATGCCCACGCTCGACCCGATCAGCACCACCCAACCCAAGGCCACGGCGGCCCAGGTACCGGTTCCCGCGAACCACTGGCGATACTCGACCACGAATGCCATGGCCACGAGGTTCACCAGCCCCAGCGGGAGCATCACCTTCCAGGCCAGACTCATCAACTGGTCGAACCGGAAGCGCGGCCAACTCCAGCGCACCATCATCATGAAGAAGATCGTCGCCAGGACTTTGACCGTGAGGACGACGATCCGCAGAACCGCCGTGAACAAGGTGATCTCGTCGCCGGAGCCCGTCAGGCCCCAGAGATGCCAGCCCCCGAGGAACAGGATCGCGATCAGGAACGCGGCCGTCACCATGTGGAGGAACTCGGCAATCAAGTACAGCAAGAGCCGCATGCCCGAGTATTCGGTGTGGTAGCCGCCGATCAACTCCTGTTCGGCCTCGGGCAGGTCGAACGGCAGTCGAGCGCTTTCGGCGAAGGCTGCGATCATGAAGACCACGAAGCCCAGCGGCTGCACCAGGATGTTCCAGACGCCGGTCGCGGCCTGTTGGTCGATGATCGTGTCGAGCCGGAGCGAACCGCTGGCCAGCACGACGCCGAGGATGCCGAGGCTGAGCGGGATCTCGTAGGCGATCAACTGGGCGCTTGAGCGGAGTCCGCCGAGAAAGCTGTACTTGTTGTTGCTGGCCCAGCCGCCGAGGATCACGCCATAGACGGCCATGCTGCTGAGCGCGAAGACGTAGACCATCCCGACGTCGACGCCGGGAGCGACGACCAATGGGATCGGCCCCCCCTCGCCAATCGGCGGAATCACGCTGCCGAACGGGATGACCGCAAACGTGGCGAGCGCCGCCGCCAGAATCGAAAGCGGGGCGAGCGTATAGAGCCAGCGATCGACGTGCGCCGGCGTGTACTCTTCTTTGAAGATGAACTTCAGACCGTCGGCCAGCGGCTGGCCGAGCCCGAACAATGAGATCTTGGTGAGCGGAATGCCGACGCGATTCGGCCCGCGGCGATCCTGCACCCAGGCGGCGACGCGCCGCTCGAGCAGCACCAGATAGGCCGCCGCGGTCATCAGGCCGCCGATGAGGATCGCGATCTTGATCGTCGCTTCGAGGAAGAGCCGCATCATGGCTGTCCTCCCGCCGCCGCGTGGGCTGCTGCCAGTTCGGGCGCTTTCAAGGCGACGCCCGTCGGCGGAACTGGTTCGGCGGCCGCCGCGAAGTAGGGAATCGTCTGGGCGACTTCATCCAGGATGCGGCGCGGTGCGTAGAGCCCCCGGTAGCCGAGCAGTTCCCAATAAACGCTCCCTTCGACACGGGCGCCGGCCGGAGGTCGCACGGCCCAGGCGGCCGTTTGCAAGCGATCGGCGACGTTGACGTAGCTCCCCGCCCGTTCGGCAAACGAGACGCCCGGCAGGCGGAACGTGGCGCGTTCCCACAACGGCGAAGCAAAGAGGTCTTGCACGACTAGCTGGCTGACCTGGGCCAAACGCTCGGCGGTGGAGTCGTCGATCCAGCAGGTCGGGGATCCGGCCGTGACCCAGAGTCCGCCAATCTTGCCGGCGTCGACCTCGGCCACGAGCGCCTCGAATGGCGTGACGCCGCCGGTGAAGTGCCTCAGCACCTCCTCGACGCCGCGGCGATTGGGGCACTTTTCGGCGCGGATGGTGAAGCCATTCTTGAACGTCTCATCGGCTCCGACGGTCGTGACCGGCCCCAGGGCGAGCACTGCCTCGGGATCAAGCTGCCGGATCCACTTCGCCAGCGCGTAGGCCTCTTCAACGGTCAGGTGTGGCGAGAGCACCGCGGCCAGTCGGCCGGCGGCCTCGAGCGCGGCGGTCACCGCCGGCAGCGCGGCCGACCACTCGAGGGCTTCGGTCGCGTCGCCAGCTTGGCGCACTGCGCCAATCAGCCGCTCTTCGCTATGGACGTGGTGATAGCCGTAGCGGCCGTCGTCGCAGATCCACCATTGATTGACGTGCGGGTTCTCACGCGGCTTGACGCGGTAGACGCGGTCCTGATTCTCTTCGGTATAGATCGAGCAGCCGGTCGAACAGCCGGTGCAGACCTGGGGGTGCCGCTGCATGAACCAGACGCGCTGCGAATAGAGAAAGTCCTTGTCGCCGAGCGCACCCACGGGACACAGGTCGACGACGTTGCCCGCGAGTTTGTTCTCGAGCGGGAAGCCGTCGATGACGTCGATCTCCTCGTGGGCCCCGCGGTTGATGACCAGCAGTTCGCTGGTGCCCGCGATCTCGCGGGTGAAGCGGACGCAGCGGGTGCACATCACGCAGCGATCGACGAACAGGGTCACCGTGTCGCCCATGTCGCGGCGGCGGCTGGTGAAGGGCGCGATGTCGGCGCGGCGCTCCTTCTGGCCGTGCTCGAAGTGGTAGTCCTGCAGGTAGCACTCGCCCGCCTTGTCGCAGATCGGGCAGTCGATCGGGTGATCGATGAGCAGAGCCTCTTCGACGAAGGCCCGGCTCTGCTTGACCTTGTCGCTGGTGGTGATGAAGACGGTGCCATCCTTGGCGGGGGTCTGGCAGGCCGGCACGAGCTTCGGGAACATCGTCACGGCGCCCGACTCGGGATTGCGGTTGCCCGTTTCGACCAGGCACATCCGGCAGCTGGCCACGACGCTCAGCCCCGGGTGCCAGCAGTAGCGGGGAATGTCGATGCCGGCGCGTTCGGCCGCCTGGATGCCGTTCAGGCGCTCCTGCGGTCCGACTTCGACTTCGATTCCGTCGACGATGACGACGCCCATAGTCTTCTATCTCGTAGCGATCGTTATGTGATCGGGTGCTTTAGGGTGCCATGCCCACGCTCGTCGTGGGCATGTCTGCCAGCGGTTCAATCATGCCCACGTGAACGTGGGCATGGCACGCGCCATGAACGGGTATCCTCGATTGCTTCAATGTGCCGACAGTATTGGCAACGCTGGGACCGCCTCGGTCACGTGGTAGCCGCTCGGGTTGGTGCGCTTGATGTACTCTTCGAACTCGGGGCGGAACTTGCGGATCGCATTCTTGATCGGCCAGGCGGCGCCGTCGGCCAGGCCGCAGATCGTGGTGCCGGGCATGATGCCGATACCGTCGCCGATCTCGAGCAACAGATCGAGATCCTTCAACCTGCCGCGCCCCGCCTTGATCCGTTCGAGCATCCGCAGCGACCAGCTCGTCCCTTCGCGGCAAGGGGTGCACTGACCGCAGCTCTCATGAGCGAAGAACCGGCAACTATTATGCAGGAAGTCGACCATGCTCACCGTCTCGTCGAGGACGACGACCGCGGCGGTGCCGAGCCCCAGGCAGCCGACGGTGCCCGGTCCGTTGAAGTCGAGCTTGATGTCGAGCTCGGCCTCGGTGAGCAGGCCCATGCTGATGCCGCCAGGGATCGCGGCCTTGGCCTTGCGATTCTTCCAGACGCCGCCGCCGAACTCGTCGATCAACTGCCGGCAGGTGATGCCCAAGGGGGCTTCGTAGCAGCCCGGCTTGTTCACATGGCCGCTCAGGCAGTAGAGCTTGGGGCCGTAGCTGCCGGGGTCGCGCGGGTTGTTAGGATCGGCCGGCACGCCGATCGACTTGAACCAGTCGGCGCCGCGGTCGACGATGTGCCGCACACAGCAGACCGTTTCGATGTTGTTGACGACGGTCGGCTTGCGAAACAGGCCTTCGATGGCGGGGAAGGGGGGCTTGATCCGCGGCCAGGCCCGTTGCCCTTCGAGGCTTTCGATCAGGCCGGTCTCTTCGCCGCAGATGTAGGCCGCGGCGCCTCGATGCAGATAGATATCGAGAGAGAACCCGCTGCCGAGGATGTTCTTCCCCAGGTAACCGGCCGCGTAGCACGCATCGATCGCCTGCTGCAGCCGCTGCCAGCTCTGGGGGTACTCGTAGCGGAGATAGATGTAGGCTGTCACG
>JAEUIK010000609.1 GCA_016793185.1 Planctomycetaceae bacterium
TGTACAGACCCTTGAAGTTGTTGCTCGCGGTGCCGGAATTGACCTCGAACTTGAGCTTGAGGTTGTTCTGGCCGGCGTACTCGCCAATGTCGATGCGCACCTGCCGCCAGGTGTTATCGAGCACCCCGCCCGCATCCTTGACGGTCGTGAACAGCGGCTGCACCTGCTGTTCGATGGGGTCCTTCCCGGCCGTGCGCGACGAAGCTGAGACGAACTGGGGCACGCCGCCGCCGTTGCTGGCCACCAGGTCCCAAGTCGCGCCGTCGTCCGCCGAGATATAGACCCGCGCGCTCGCGCTCCCCTCCATGAAGTAGTTGAAGTACAGAGTGGGCTTGTCGGTGTAGTCGTAGCCGTCGAGGCTGAACGCGTTGGTGACGAGCGCGCCGTGGGCGCCGCCAGGGAAGTTGTAGTTGTTGCCGATGATCGTGTTGGCGGCCAGCTCCGGATTCGCCTGCAGCGGCAGCGGAATCGGCGTCTGCAAGGTGGTGCCGAGCGCGCCGCGCGGCGAGTAGGCGGTCAAATCCTGCTGCTGGGCGGCCGAGAGCACGCCGAACTGCGTGGCCTCCTGACGGATGCCGTACAAGCCCGCCTGCGGGTACGAGAGGTAACCGCCGCCCGAGTTCTCGAAGCCGAAATAGAAGCTCGCCCCGCCGACGCGCTGCTGCGGGGTCATCTCGTCGCGGGTGTGATCGAAGGCGACGTTGATCCCGTGCCCCGGATCGCTCCCTTGCTGCGTGGTGGGGTGCCAGAGGTTGAAATCCAACGGCGAGAAGGCCAACCCCGTGGCCCCTTGCAGGAACGTGCTGACGTGAGTGGCGCCGTTGGGGAAGATATCGGTGCGGAAGGAGCCCGTCAGCGTGTCGATCGCGTACAGATCGCCGTTCGAGCAGATCGCGAAGACGGTGTTGACCAGGTCGCCGCCGAAACCATCGCCGTTGAGGTCGAGGTTCACTGGGCCTTGTGCCAACCCCGTGAACGGCGCGCTGGGCGTCAACTGGAAGACGTCGTAGGCCAACGGCCCGCCCCCTCCAAAGAAGCTTCCGAAGGTATCCAGCGAGAAGAACTGCCCGCGGCTGTCGACGCCGTACAGCGTGAATCCGTCGTCGGGCAAGCCAAAGAACTGGAGGTTCGAGTTACCCGGCGACGCACCGAAAGCGCCGATCAACGTCAGCTCGCCAAATCCGAACGGGTCGACGATGAACGTGATGTTCAATCCCGCCGAGACGATGGCCGCGCGAATGGCATTCACCACGTCGTCGATATTGGCCGCCCCGACGATATTCACTGCGGTGCGATTGGCGCCGATGCCGTTCCCCGCCTTCTCGAACTCGAACGTCACCGTGCGGCTGGAATCGCTGACCGTGAAGATCTGTCCGTCCAGGATCGCATTCGGCCCCACGGCGTCGAGGATCAGTCCCTGCCGCTGGACGAACGCCATTCCAGTCACAATTCCGATATCGCCGGGGTTGACCGCGTAGATCTGCCCGTTGTCAGTCACATCGGGATTGGCGGCGCCACCGCTCCCCACCGGTCCGTACCCGCCCGGGCTGCCCGAGTTCGCTTCGCCGTTGGCGGCGTTGGCCCAGAACAGGCGCGACGTGTTGGTCAACTCGTCGCGGACCGAGTAGTAGAGCCCGTAATGGTCGCTCTCGGCGTTGGTGTAGTTCACGTTGATCGGCAGCCGCTGGTAGGCCAGCGCGTCGACGATGTCCGAGACCACCTGGTCGCCCGACGTGGGAACGTAGACACCCTGATTCAATGGTACTGTAGGGATATTATCTTGCCCGACGATGTAGGCCCGGGCGTTGGTCGGGTCGATTTGCACCAGGCGGCCGGCCGTGTTGTTCGGCGCGGCGGTGGGAATCGATTGCGTGGCGTACATCAAGCCGTCGCTGCGAATCGCCAGGTCGCCGACAAAGCTGTTGGTTTGCCCCTGCACGGCAATGGAGCCGATGTTGGACTTGACCTGCCCGGTGTAGGGGTTCACCAGCACCAAGCGGCTGGGGGACGTATTGCTCTGCGAGACGAACAGCCCAACGTCGCCCAGCGTGAACTGCACCACGTTGGTCTTGAGCTGCACGGGGTCGTCGATCGGCAGAATCGCCGGAGGCGGATTGGGGACGGTGCCGCCGGCGCCCGTCGGCGTGCCGGTGAAGCCGATGTGGTCGTCGACGATCCGGCGGATCGAGGTGATCGGCTCGAGGCGGATCAGTTTGTTGGTGGCTTCGTTCTTGAATGTGCCGTCCAGCACCGACGGCAGCATGATGTCGGAACTGATGGCCACGTAGTACGTCTTCGAAGTCCCCTCGGCGAGCTGCACCGAGCCGATGAACGGATCCATCTTGCCGAACGATCCGCGGGTGAGATCGGTGGCACTCGAACCCCCCGCCTGATTGGGAGTATCATCGGCCACGTCCGAGTCGCGGCTCACCAGCACCAGGTTCCCCAGCTCGTCGAAGACCGACAGAGTGAGGTTGGGGCGCGAGACGCCGTCGGCGTAGTCGATGTCGAAAACCGTGGCCCACGTCTTGCCGCCGTCGCTGAAGCCCGCGATGGACTGGATGTCCTGATAGTCGACCGTGAACTTGTACCACTGGACGTCAAGCGGCGTGGCCATCACGCTCGCCAGCGAAATGGCGTTGCGGTCGCTCGCCAGCAGATTTCCCAAATCCTGCGCGTTCGAGACCACGATGTTGCTGAAGACGTTGTTCACCGGCGTGACGCGCGTCTGGTCGCCCAGCAGCGGGCTGTGCGCCGGCATCCCTTCGACCTTGATGCCGGTCGTCGCGTACCGAATGTCGGCAAAGCGGACGGTCGAGCCGGGGAACTCGTCGATCTCGCGCAAGCGAATCTGCAGGCGATACTCGCCGCTGGTCTGGCCAGTCGTCACGTTGTTGATGTTCGTGCCGAGGCTGCGGACACGGACGTAGTACGTGTTCGTCGTCCCCACGGTGCCCGGCAAGACGACCCGCATCCCGGCGTCGCGCGGGTTCGTCGTGTACAGGTCGTAGCTGGAGAACTCGCCCCGTTGCAGCGTGCGGGCGAGGTTCCCGGCCGGGTTGTTCGTGAACAGGTTCGGATTGGCCGATTCGGCGGTCGAATCGTTGCTGCGCGCCAGCACGTTGCCGTTGGCGTCCACCAGCTCCACCACGGTGTCGAGCGAGACTCCCGTGCGATCGATGTCGAACCAGACCTCGGTGCCGGCGGTGCCGTTGAAGCTATAGACGTCGAGATCCGTCGCGCGGTCGAAGCTGATGCTGCCATGGATCTCGAAACCGAGGCGACGGTTCTCGTCGCCGTTGGCCTCGTTGGCCGCCAGCGTCCCCAGGAACTGGGCCGTGTTGGGCGTGGAATTGACGTCGTTCACCCCTGTATAGCCCGGCTCGAGCTCGTTGGTGATGTCGACGTTGCGGTCGTTGCTGTACTGGCTGATGACAATGCCGGCCCAATCGCCGGGCGACCCGCGGCGGACGACGTCCCAGCCCATCAGGCCCAAGGCCCGCGAATCGGCTGACGTGATTGTGCCGTAGGCAACGACGGTCGGGTCCATGACGCCGATGGCTTGCGAGATGCCGAGCAGGCCGCGGTTCTTCCAGTGGCTGGCCTGGAAACCGTCGCCCAGGTTCTTGCCGTTGGAGAGGGGAATATCTCCGACGGTCATCGCGCCGGTAATGACGTCGCTGCGATTGAAGACGCCGCCGTCGTAGAACACGGCGTCGGCCCCCGGGGTCATCTGGCGCGGCGCGTTCGTAAAGTCGACCGCGCCCGCACCCGGACTGACCCGGAACATGTCGAGCGTGGTGAGCGCCACCGTGGTGGCGCCGCCGTCGATGGCGTCGACGCTGCTGAAAAAGCCCAGGGCGTGGCCGATCTCGTGAATGGCGGTCGAGACGAAGTCGGCGCCCGTCAAACCGTCGAGACGGTTGAAATCCCAGGTCGCGAGGTTCGTGAACGTGATCGTGCCGTCGATCGGCGTGACGTTGTCGTTGGTCGAGAGCTGCGTGGTGAGCTGGGCGGGCGTGTAGCCCAACGCCAGGCCGTTGGCCCGCGAGAGCGCGATATTGGGCGAAACGGTGACTGTTCCCCCCACCGCCGTCTGGAGCTGAGCCAGCGTCGGGAGTTGCGCGACGAGCTCTTCGCCCCCCACCGCATCGTCGATCATCCGCTGGCGGACTTCGTCGTAGGCCTTGACGTCGATCACCGACGACGCCTGCCCGAGGATGCCGCTGTCGAGTGCGGCGAACGAGATATCGAAGATCAGCGTGATCGGGTCGTCGAGCACGTTCTCCCAGTAGCTGGCCGCCAGCTTCAGCGCCTCGAGCGCCGCGGTGTTGGCGGCGAACTCGGTGCTGTAGCGGAAGTCGATGTTGAGCTTGCTGACCGGGTTGCCGGTGGGAACATTTCCCCCCAGGGTTTGCGTCTGCGGTTGGCCCTCGAGGTTGAATCCGGCGCCGACCGAATTGTCGCTCAGCGAGGTCATCACGACCGGATGTCCTGGCGTCCCCAGTACCAGCAACGAGCCGCCGATGCGGTCGTCGATGTCCAACGGCTTGCCGCCGGCGATGAAGCCTGCCGTGGGCCCGGAGAGCTTGACGACCAGGCTTTGCGTGGGGCTGCTCTGCAGGCGCAGGCCCCCGTAGGTGTGCAGGTTGGGCACCTCGATGGCTTCGCGCAGCACGTGGACGATGTCGGTGTCGTCCCAGACCGATTCGGCCGTGAGCGTGGCGCCGCGGACGGTCAGGCCGTTGACGTCGTTGTCGACCACGCGGTTGAGCCGCACCAGCGGGCCGAAGTTGTCGTCGAACTGGGCGTATGCCCCGAGGAAGCCCGTTGAACGCCCCCAGTCTCCCTGCGTGCGGGCCGACAGCGCGTTGGCGTTGAAGCTGAGCGCGTCCCCCGCGTTGTCGCGGATGATGTTGTTGACGACGATCGGCTGTGCGCCGCGGACGAAAATCGTGGCCGGACCATTGGCGCCGCGGCCGTTGCGATCGTTGGCCGAATAGCCGTCGGCGTTGACTTCGAGAATGCTGTTGGCGATGCGGACCGCGGCCTGCCGGACCTCGATGGCGTTGAAATTGGCAAAAGTCCCTTCGATCGGCGTGGTGCCGCCGGCGAAGGTGATCAGGCTGTGGTCGATGCTTCCCGTGGAGACCGGGTGGAAGTAGAGCCCGCCCCAGTCGCCGGCCGCCGGCCGGCTCTGACTGCCGTCGCCTGTGGTGTCGAACGTTCCACCGGCGCCGAAGCGATCGTCAGCCAGCGAAGTGAAGATCACGCGGTTGCTGGCGATCCCTTCGGCGATGAGCTGCGCGCCGACCCCGACTTCGATCCGCGAGCCCTTGAGCTTGACCACCACGCCGGGATCGATCGCCAGGCGGGCGTCGAGCCGCGCCTGCGGACCTTGCCCATTGTCGACCGGCCCCCCCGGCGTGCCATTGATCACGAGGTTTTCGGAGATGACGTGGACGATGTCGGTATCGTTGAAGCGCCCCTGCACGCGCATCACGTCCAAGGGAACGCCGGCATCGGTCTGAATCCGCACGAAGAGCGCATTGATCGAATTGCTGGTGAGGCGATTGCCGTGGATCTCGGGGCCAACGCGGCTGTACTCGGCGGTCGACGAATCGTCGCGGAAGAGCGTTTCGGCAAAGCTGTCGGGGTCGGCCGAGACGGCGGCGCTGGCGCTGTTGACGATCGTGTTGTAGGCGATCGTGGGACGCGAGGTCGCCATGTGGATCGGGTTGTAGACGCCGGGTTGCGAGTCGACGACGACGGTGCCGCCGCCGTAGCTGATGTTGGCGCCCCCCACGTAGTTCACGAAGATTCCCTGGTCCTCGCGGTCCGAGGCGCGGTCGGGAGTGCCGCCGCGGAAGACCAGGCCTCCCCAATCGCCGGGCGCCGGGACCGTCGCCAGGGGATTTGTATCGACGCCGATCGCTTCGTTGTTGTACGAGGTGAACGTCACCTGCTGACTGGGCGTCCCGAGCACCTGTAGCGCGCCGCGGCTCATGTCGATGCCTTGCGCGAAGCTGCCGACGTTGATGTTCGCCTGGCGGAGCTTGAAGACCGCGCCGGCGTCGACCATGACCGTCACCCCTTGGGGGACGTTCATCGTGGCCCCGTCGGCCAGCGGGGTGTTGAACTGGTTCAGCCCGATCTCGTAGGCCCGGTTGTCGCCCAGCGTGTTGACGTTGCCATCGGCGCCGCCATTGCCGACGATCCGCACTACCGTGCCCGGCGCGGCCGCGGCCAAGGCGGCCGAGATCGTGTTATAGGGGCGGGCCAACGTGCCGTTGGCGCCGGTCGTGGGAGCCGTCTTGTCGACGTAGATCGTGCTGGTCCCGACATTGAACCAGAAGTTGAACTCGC